>NZ_JAOYTG010000019.1:0-90121 GCF_025847175.2 Paeniglutamicibacter sp. ZC-3
ATGGACCTCATCGACCACCACATCAAAAACCACAGAAAGTAGCCAGAGAACCGGAACCAAAAACGCCAGGATCCCCGACAATCCGGGGATCCTGGCGTTCTGTCTGTCGTAACTTCAGACTAGGACCTGGCACCTCGTTGACGTGAAGCGATTCCCCGGCCATTGTCCGTTTCGGACAGTGGCCGGGGAATCGTCGCTTAAGGCGACCCTTCCCGGCCCGGATCAGGTGACGACCTCACCGGTGGGACGCCCCTCCGGATCCAGCATCCAGCCCATGCGCTTGAATGAATGCACGCCCACGCAGGCCTCGATGATGTCGACACCGGGGACCCTGGCGGCGAGCCTGGCCTCAATGTCGGCGATGTCGGCCGGGGTGCGCAACTGCATCATGAACGTCATGTTCGCCGCACCCGTGGTTGAGGCGCAAAGGCGCAGCGTCCGATGCTCCATCAGGAAGGCTGCGACGGTGTCCGCAGTGCCTGCGGGAACCTTCGCGAACCATTGCACCGTCAGCGGGTACCCCGTGTAATGGCTCGCCAGATCGCAGCGCAGGGTCACCATGCCGGTCTCCAGCGCCGTGCGCAGCGCCCGGCCGGTGGTTGAGGGATGCTGACCGGTGGCCTGGGCGATTTCCGCGGCCGTGGAACGGCCATCGCGCATCAGCACCCTGAGCATCGACCAGAACGTGTCGGGGATGATCGTCGGCTGCGCCAGGGGTGGCTGGTTGAGGCGTTGGAGCTGGGCCTGCTGTGCGGGGGAGAGCACGTCCAGTCGCCACACGTTGCCGGTGGCGTAGAGCTTGGTGCACAGCGAGACCTTGGTGCGTTGGACGCCACGGGCGCCGCGGATGCGCGGCAGGATCTCCCGGGCCATGGTGAGCCAGTCGGCGGCCAGGCAGGTGAGGCGGAAGTCGGCACTGCTGGTCGCGTCGTCGACGGTGAGCACCTCGGAGATCGCGCAGAGGTCGACGCGCGCCTCGTCGATGAGCTCCGGATCGGCCACGACATCGATGAAGGCGGTGCAGTGCTGCTCGGGGTGTCCGCCCAGATGTCCGAGGACCCAGGCCATGCGATCCTCGCGCAATCGGTTCCAACGGGCGGAAAGCGTTGCCGGGTGGCGTCCCAGCACGACCGCCAATTCGGCCCAGCTGGCCCGCGGCGCGATTTGCAGCGCATTCACCAGTTGCAGGTCTTCCACCGGCAGTTCCATGAGATCCCTCCTCGTCATCGCTGCACGAATTCGCGGCTTGGATGGCCCCCTGTGCAATTATTCGTGAATTCTAGTTCATTGTCCTGCCCTGGCCCCACGATCGATAGTGACACGGCTCACCACCCGGTGGGTCACCGGGCTCGCGAAGGCGACCACAACACGCAGCCGGCAACGCCAAGCTCGCTTCCCTGGCCTAACGCCAATTCCCATTTCCCTCTCCCCGCACAGAAGCAGGATCCAACCCGCCATGAGCATCAAGGAACAGCTGGCCCCGGCCGGCACCATCCAACGCACCGAGCCCGCCGCGCACGGGGCACCCGGGCAGTCCACCTTCAAGACTCTGCTGGGCATTGGCGCCGGCAACGCCGTGGAATGGTTCGACTGGGCCATCTACGCCACGTTCGCCTCCTTCATCTCCGGCCAGCTCTTCTCCAAGGCCGACCCGACCTCCGCGTTCCTGGCCACCATGGCGATCTTCGCCGTCGGCTTCGTCGCCCGCCCCTTCGGCGGCGCATTCTTCGGCCTGATCGGCGACAAGGTCGGCCGCAAGTCCGCCATGACCATGGCCGTGGGCCTGGCCTCGCTCGGTTCGCTGATCATCGCGATCACCCCGACCTACGCGAGCATCGGGGCCGGCGCCTCGCTGATCCTGCTGGTGGCCCGGCTGCTGCAGGGCCTGGCGCACGGCGGCGAGATGCCCAGCGCGCAGACCTACCTCGCCGAGGTGGCCCCTGCCCCGAAGCGCGGGTTCTACTCCACGCTCATGTACTTCTCCGGGACCGCCGGCATCGTTGCCGGAACGCTGCTCGGGGCCATCCTCACCGTCGTGCTGACCAAGGAACAGATGGGCGCCTTCGGCTGGCGCATCCCCTTCGCCGTCGGTGCGCTGATGGGTCTGTACACCCTGGTCATGCGCTCGCGCCTGAAGGAGACCGAGCAGTTCGAGGAGCAGAAGTCGGCCAAGGCCGCGGCCGCCACCAAGGGACCCTCGGTCTTCTCGCAGATCATGGCCAACTGGCGCCAGGCGGTGCGGGTCATTGGCCTGACCGTTGGGTTGACCGTCGTCTACTACATCTGGTCCGTTTCGACCCCTGCCTACGCGATCGCCAACCTGAAGATGGATCCGGCAACCGCGCTGTGGACCGGCGTCGCCGCCAACCTGGTGTTCATGACGGCCCTGCCGTTCTGGGGCAAGCTTTCGGACCGCATCGGCCGCCGTCCGGTTCTGCTCATCTCGGCACTGGGTGCCGCGGTGCTGCAGTTCCCGATGTCCTCCCTGGTGCGCGGTGAGGCATGGCAGCTGTTCATCGCCATGTCGGTGATGCTCATCTTCATCGCCGCCTCCGCCTCGATCGTTCCGGCCGTCTACGCCGAGCTGTTCCCCACCGCGATCCGCACCATCGGCGTGGCCATCCCCTACGCCATCGCCGTGGCGGCCTTCGGCGGCACCGCTGCCTTCCTGCAAGCCGGGTTCAACGCCTGGTTCGGTATCCCCACCGGCGGAACGGTCTTCGCGATCTACTCCATCGTCCTGCTGCTCATCAGCGCGCTCACCATCTACAAGATGCCCGAGTCCGTGGGCAAGGACCTGCGCGGCTAGCAACCGCGCCGCGACGCTGAAGGACCCCCCTCATCTAGGTGCGGGCCACCCGGGAATCCCCCTCCCGGATGGCCTGCACCGTCTGCGTGGGCGGCCATTGGCGGTCCTGCCGGTGACGCGCGTGCCCGCGCGGCCGGCCGAATGCCCCGCCCCGGTGTGACTACCAGTGGGCGCGCCAGTACTGGGCGGCGAAGGGCACCTGTTCGCGCGGTGCACCCAGCTCGGCGGCGGCCACCGCCGGCCAGTTCGGGTTCTTCAGGGCAGCACGGCCGATCGACACCCCGTCGGCGGCACCGGTGACCAGCACCTGTTCGGCCTGCGAGGGGTCGTTGATCATGCCCACGGCCGTCACGAAGGCCGCCGGGACCGCCTGCTTCACGGCGTTGGCCAGCGGCACCTGGAAGCCCGGGCCGCTGGGCCCGTGGTACTTGCCGATCCCCGCGCTGGACAGGTCGAAGGCCGTGACGCCCAGCTCAAAGGCCTCGGCGGCGAAACGCGCGGTGTCCTGGATCCGCCACCCTCCATCGACCCAGTCATCCCCGGAGAAGCGGATGGCCAGCGGCTTGTGCGCCGGCCAGGCGGCACGCACCGCGGTGATCACCTCGCGCGCGTACCGGGTGCGGTTCCCGAAGCTTCCGCCGTATTCATCCGTGCGGGTGTTGGTCAGCGGCGAAAGGAACTGGTGGATCAGGTAGCCGTGCGCCGCATGGATCTGGACGACATCGAACCCCGCTTCGTCGGCCCGGCGCGCTGCCTCGGCCCAGTCCCGGATCGATGCGGCAATCTGCTCGCCGCTCATGGCGAGCGGGGAGTCGAGCCCGAAGACATCGGTTTCCGAAGGAGCGGCGGTTTCCCACCCGCCGTCCTCCTCGCCGAGGCTGCCGACCTGTCCGGCGGCAGCGGGCTGGGGCAGCCAGGCATGCGTCGAGGCCTTGGCACCGGCGTGGGCCAGTTGGATGCCGGCTGCCGCGCCCTGGGAATGGATGAAGTCGACAATGGGGGCCCACGCCCGGGACTGGTCATCGTTCCAGATGCCGGCATCCCTGTCGCTGATGCGTCCCTGGGCGGTGACCGCGGCGGCCTCGGTGAACACCAGGCCGAAGCCCCCGGCGGCGCGGGCGCCCAGATGGGCAAGGTGCCAGGCGTGCGGCACGCCGTCGCGGTTGTCGACCGAGTATTGGCACATGGGTGCCAGCACGGTGCGGTTCCGAAGCGTCAGGCCCGGGCCCTCGGGCGCGGCAAGGTCGACCGGAGTAAAGAGTTTGCTCATGCCCGGTGGCAACAGGTGCGCCGTCCGGGCTATTCCCGCGGTGCCGGGCTTTGGGCATGGTGGTGGCGTTCGGCGACCCGCAGGTCCCCGCCATCCGGGTGCGCCACCAGCAGTGTCCGGCCGTGGGTCCCCGTGGCGAAGCGCGGCCGCAGCCCGGCGGCCTCCAACTGCGCGGCCAGGTGCCCGGCGTCGCCGTCGATGCCGAGTTCCAGGTCGACCCGGGTGGCTGCGGCGGGACGCAGGTCCACGTACCCGCCATGTTTGGCCCTGAAGTGCGCTTCCAATGCTCCTTGCCCACCGGGGGACTGGATCGCGCCGATGTTTCGCAGCGTCTGCGCGGAGCCCTGCACGTCGGGAGTGTTCCATACAGCCAGCACGCCGAGCGAACCCGGCGTGGACTGGAGTCCCGATCCGGCGGTGACACCGGCGTTCACCGGGGTGGCCGTGAATTCCAGCCGGTCATCGGCGGTGATGTGCCCGATGGGTCCGGCGTCCGTGGTGCGCAGAAGCACCTCGGTGCCGTCGCTGCGGGTCCATTGCGCAAACTTGTCCAGGTCTCGCACCTCGAAACCCAGCTCGATGGCGAAGGAGGGCGCGGTACGGAGGAGAACGCGTCCGGAACCCGCGGCAAAGCACCGTTCCCCGGAAGTTCCGTGCGGCAAATCGGCAAGCCCAATGGCCAGCAACATTTCGGCCCAGGCAGCGGCGTTCCCGGTGTTCACCACGGGCCGCACGCGCAACATCAGCGCCGCTCCAGGTACTCGGCGAGGGCCTTTTCCACGAAGGCGGAAAGGCTGCTGCCGTCATCGACGGCGGCGTGCTTCACGCGGCGCACCAGCGGCGCCGGGAGGTAGACATTGAATTGGATCTTGTCGCTGTGTTCGTCCCTGTTCGCTGCCATGCAACGGATGCTAGCAATATAGCCGCCGTTGCCACAAGGCCACCGCTGGTCGCCCCCGGTGGCCGGTGGAATGATGGGTCCATGGCGATCCCCCTGGAAGAACTGTTGGTGCCCGATGCCGCCGCGTGGCGCGCCTGGCTGCAGGAGCACCACGCCAGCCATCCGGGCGTGAACCTGGTGCTGCACAAGAAAGGCGGAACCACCACAAGCCTGACCTACGCGCAGGCGCTGGACGAGGCCCTGTGCTTCGGCTGGATCGACGGCCAGCGCAACGCGCGCGACGAGCACAGCTTCACCAACAGATTCACCCCGCGCACCGCGCGCAGCAAGTGGTCCGCCAGGAACGTGGAACACGTCCAGCGGCTGGAGGCCGTCGGCCTGGTTCAGCCGGCGGGGGCCGCCGCGGTCCAGGCGGCCAAAGCCGACGGGAGGTGGGACGAAGCCTATGCGGGGCAGGCATCGGCGCAGCTTCCCGCCGATTTCCTCGAGGCGGTTTCCGGATTTCCGCGGGCGCAGGAAACGCTGGCAGCCCTCGGCGCCAGCGAGCGATTCGCCATCTACTACCGGTTGCACACCGTCAAGGGGGATGAGACCCGCCGGAGGAAGATCGCCGACTACGTGGCCCGGCTCGATGCCGGGCAAGGGATCTTCTAGCCTTCGGCCCCATAGCGCCGCACGAAGTTGCGCAGGATCAGTGCCGGCCACTCCACGAGTGCGGCCATCGCCTCGTCTTGCAGCCGCTGGGCATCCTGCGGGGGGAAATAGCCCGCATCGCGGTAGATCATGATGCGCTGGGCCAGTCCGGCGGGGTCAAGCTCGGGATGGAACTGGGTGGCATAGAGATTGCTCTTGACCCTGAACATCTGCACGGGACAGGCAGCCGAATCGGCCAGCAACACCGCCGATTCCGGCAGCTCGGAGACGGCCTCCTTGTGCCCCACGAAGGCATCGAATTCCTCCGGCAGCCCGGCCAGCAGCGGATCGCGGCGTCCCTGGCCGGTGAGCCTGATGCGCGAGGTGCCCACCGGTTCGCCAAAGTGCGTATCGACTCTCCCTCCCTGGTGGGTGCCGAGGGTGCCAACGCCGTAGCAGGCGCCCAGGAACGGGAAGTCCTCGGCCACCAGCACATCGAGCAGCCGGGAAAGGTCCGCCTCGCAGCGCAGCTGCGTCGCTGATTTCGTTGACGGATGGTCCGAGGCATTGAAGGGGCTGCCGCCCAGGATGATGCCCGGACAGTCCTCCAATCCCAGCCCGTCAAGGGAACCCAGTGGTTCGCGCTCCAAGCGGATGACGCGCAGCGCACCGGCATCGAGCCCGCTGGCATCCAAGACGCCGCGCACCTCGTCGGATGCGGCAAGGTCGTGTTCCCTCGTCGAAATCAAGATAAAGCGGCCCATGGCTGCAGTCTACGTGCCGCATTCGACTCGACGAACCGGGGGCACTCTTCTATCCCGGCGCTTCCCGGTCTAGTCTGAAGTGAGTTAATGGCCACTAACCCAGCTAGGTCGGCGCCAAGCGCCGGCCGGCAGCAGGGGAAGGGTCCACAGCAGCGCAGACGAAGGGAACCGCACCATGCTCATCACCGACTCAGTCGCCTTGGTCACCGGGGGAGCCTCCGGACTCGGGGCCGCCACCGCACGGGTGCTCTACGACGCCGGCGCCCAGGTGGTGCTGGTTGACCTGCCCTCCGCGAAGGGCGAGGAGGCAGCGGCGGCACTGGGGCCGCGGGCGAGGTTTGTGGCCGCCGACGTCACCGACGAAGCGCAGGTCAAAGCCGCCATTGACGCAGCCGCGGACATGGGAAACCTGCGCATCGTGGTCAACTGCGCCGGGGTTGCCACCCCCGGCAAGGTGCTGGGGCGCGAGGGCGTGCTGCCGCTGTCCACCTTCGAAAAGGTCATCGCCATCAACCTCACCGGCACCTTCAACGTGGTCCGGCTGGCGGCAGAGGCCATGGCTGCAACCGACCCGGTCATCGACCCGGCCACCGGAACCCCCGAGCGCGGGGTCATCGTCAACACCGCCTCTGTCGCCGCCTTCGACGGGCAGATCGGCCAGCCCGCCTACTCCGCCTCCAAGGGCGCCGTCGCCGCGATGACGCTGCCGCTGGCCCGCGAACTGGCCCGTCACTACATCCGGGTCATGACCATTGCCCCGGGCATCTTCGAGACCCCGATGATGTCCTCGCTCTCCGACGAAGCGCAGGCATCGCTCGGTGCCCAGGTGCCGCACCCGGCACGTCTGGGCAAGCCCGCCGAATACGCGGCCCTGGTGGAGCACATCGTGGCCAACCAGATGCTCAACGGTGAAACCATCCGCCTGGACGGGGCCATCCGCATGGGACCGAAGTAGCCGGACCGCGGAGCAAAACCCTCAGCGGGGCATGAGCTCCCCGGCGCGCACCGGAACCTCGAGCCGGTTCCCCGGCACCGGTGCCGGGCACACCGCATGGGGTGAGAATGCCATGGGGTAGTTCAAGGTGCGGTTGAAATCAATGGCGACTTCCCCGTTCGTGCCGGGGTCCTTGACCGTGACAAAGCGCCAGGAAGCCGTCTGCACCCCGTCCGTCTGGTCCCGGAATGACAGGGTCAGCGAACCATCGGCGTTCCGGGAAGCAGCCAGGGACGCGCGGTGCCCGGCCAGCTCGAATTGGACCTCGCCGACCAGTTCTGCCCTCAGCCTGGTGTCGGAACGGAAACTGTCGATCGGCACCACCTTCGGGGCGTGGAATGCGGTGTAGCGCCCGGGGACGATGAAGGTCGGGTCGTGGTCGAAGACCGGGACGCCGGTGAAGGCCTTCAGCCGGGGATGGGTGCGCTCGCGGGTGCGGATCATGTACCTGCCCCCGCGCACGCCCAGTTCCACCAGGGTGTCACCGTGGCGGATGAAATGCATGGACTCGCCCTCGTGCAGGGACTTGGCCAAGGTGCCGACGACCGGGTCGCTATCCGGGGTGGTCACGGAGTCCGACACCTCGAAGCCCGCCCGCGGTCGCCCCGGTGGCATCGGCGCTCCAGCTTCCCGGAACCAGGTCCAATGGGCAGGGATCCTCGGACAGCCACTGGTAGCTGCTCAGTGAAAGCCACCCGAACGGGACCGCCAGGCCTTCGTCGCGCATGCGGCGCCACAGTGTGAAATTCGTGGGTGCACTCATGGAACCCAGTGTGCCACTTCAGCGCCCGGTCGCTCCGTCGCCTCAGGGGGGATCGCGATGTGGCCATGCCGAATCCACAAGCATTAGGCTTGTTTCCATGCCTTCCTATCGCGCCCAGCTGAACATCACGGGGCTTCGTCCCGGGCACGCGCCCGAAGCCGTCATGGACACCGCCGTGGCATCGCTGGCCGAGGGCCACCATGTGGATGCGAACCAGCTCGACGTGGTCGCCGGGGTGCCGCGGATCACCGTGCGCTATACCGTGGAGGAAGACGGGAACCCTGATATGCGCGCCGTTGCATCGGCCGCTGCCATGCGCGCGGCGGTGGAAAGGGTGGCGGTGAGCGAAAAGCTCGTGGTGCTGCGCCGCACCCGTGGACGCTGGATGACGCTGCGGCGCTAGGCGTGCGGCAGGATCTCGCGTCCTAGGAAAAGTCAGTCGGCTTGCCGCGGGCGGCGCGGTGCTCGGCATGGTGGATCTGGTAGCGCCGGTTCTCGGTTGCCAACAGCACCACGAAACCGGCCATTCCCGCGAGGATGGCGATCCAGATGGAGTTGTTGGTTCCCAATACCCGTGGCACGAGCAGCCAGAACATGCCCCAGCCAAATCCGATGGCCATGATGATGCGACCGCGCTCGGTCATGGACAGGCTTGTGGCACCGTAGCCCAGGGCAGGCACCAACAGGGTTGCGATCCAGATGCCCGCTCCGCCGGCACCCCAGGACTGCAGCATGTTCATGAAGGCGGACGCCAACACGACCATGCTGAAACCGGTCATCAGGCTGACGGGTGCATCGGTGAACATCCGTTCGCGCGTGGTACGGGCGGTGTTCAGGTTCAGCTCGCGCACTGAGGTGTACAGGAACCAACAGCTTGCCGCGGCAAAACCGAAGGCGGGGAAAAGCCAGTCGTTCACGGCGCTGAGCATCCACAGCACATTGCCCACGCAGGCAAGCGCAAACCAATTGCCGACGGCGCGTTGGCGCATCGCGGAGCGCTGCGAGGGCGCCCACGAGTAGGCTGCACCCGCCACCGCCCAGAGAAGGACGACTGGCCAGATCAGGTGCGCACTGGGAGCCAGCGACAACAAGGAGTAATTGGAACCCAGGGATTCGACGGTGCCGGAGGACAACGTCTCCAGGCTGGCCAGGGACACAGCTGCCGCCGCCACGGTGGCAGCGCTGCCAAGGATTCGACGGCGCATGTCCGATGGTTCCTCGACGGGGTTGGGGCCGGTCTCCGGCAGGACGTAAGGTGCCTCGTAGACCGGTTCGGCCGTGGCCTGTTGCTGGTCTATTGCGGCCTTGGCGCTGGCAACCAGGGCCGCAAGATGCTCCGGATCCATGGGCGGGGCCGGAGTGGCGGCCACCGAGGTCTCGGAGTCGGAAACCACAATGTCTTCACCGGGAGCGGCGTGCTCCGCTGGATACCAGTCTGTGGCAGGACCTGGAATCAGGTTTCCGGCATGCAATTCCGGCTCGTCGTGCACCGGGGACTCGACGGCTTGCGCATCATCGGGCTGGAGGGGGTCCGAGGCATGGAACCTCGCCGCTTCGGCGCCCCTGGCGCGGTCCTCGGACTGTGCCTGGGCGGCCAGCCGTGCCTCGTCGGCCTGCCGGGCGGCGGCATCGAGCTTGGCCTGGTGGGCAAGGCGCGCGGCGTCACGCTTGGCGGCTTCCGTCTTCGCCTCGGCCCGGGCGACCTCCACCAACCGTTCTTGTTCCTTGATCTCTGCGGCCTTGGCCCGTTCGACGCGCAACCGGTGCCACCGCCTCTTGAAAGTGGCAGGGGCTGCGTAGATCTTGTCGCCCAGGCGTTCAAGATTTGGCGCGGGCACGGAATCCAGCCAATTGTTCAGTCCGCTGAAGCCGCCAGCGATCGTCTTGGCGGGAACAGCGGTTGCGTCCTTGTCCTTCGACGATTGCCCGTCTGTCAGGTGGCGCAACGGAGACTCGCCGAGTACCTGGTCCGTGGGCTTCTTGAGGACTTCATCCACGGTGTCGGGTTCGGGGACGGAGCGATGCGGCACGGGCTTGGAAATGCGTTTCGAGAGTTGTTCCTTGGCTTCTGCGGGTTTAACCGGGGCGGTCTCCCCGGCCTCACGGACCAGATCGGTGGGGCCAGGCGGCGTGGGCGCGATGTTGCTTTTGGCACCTGGCTTCGGCGTTTGGCCCGAGTTTGACGGACCTGCAGCCTTGGGCGGCTTCGTGGGCTTCGTCGGCTCGGTCTTGGCCGGATCTGCTTCGCCGGCTTCGGGGGTCTTGGCTTGTTCGGACTCCGTCGGTCCGGTCTTGGCCGGATGTCCCTTGTCGGAAGTCGAGCCCGGGTTCTGCGATTTGCTTGACGCGGCGGAGGTCTTGGTATCGGAATTGTTCATGTTCAGCTCCTTCATCGCCGCGATGCATTTGGCGCATCTGCTCATCGGATGGCTTCCAGCGTACCCAACAACCCGCAGGTGATGTCCACTTCCCACGCCCGGCCGCTCGACCGGCAAAGGTGAGCTACGCCATGGCCGTTGGCAGAGCCTCGGCGACCATACCTTCCGCTCCTGCTCAGGTGGGAGATTCGGAGAGTTCCAGTTCCGAGGTGTAACGCACCTGTGTCCCGGAGAGAGGGTCAATGAACGAAATGCTGCGGGCCAGCAGCTGCAGCGGGCGCTTGTAGTCATCCGCGGCCAGGTCCAGCAGCGTCGGGTAGAACGGGTCGTTGAGGATTCCGAGTCCCAGGGCCGCCAGGTGCACGCGCAGCTGGTGGGTCTTGCCCGAGTGCGGGCTCAGCCTGAATTTGGCGACCCGGAGCCCGGCAAAGTGCCCGTTCGAGGTCCCGGTGCCCATCAGCTCAATGAGGGACACTGCGTTCGGTTCCCCTTGCTCTACCAATGAGCGCAACTGCCCCTTGATCTTGCTCATGCGGTTGCGATACACCAGCGGTTCGTGCGCCAGCGCGTCGAGGCGGTCGCGCAGTGCGGCGGCCGTGAGCAGGTCGTTTCCCGGTCCGGCCGTTCCGTCGACCGCGTTGCCGCTGCGTTCCTCGGCGCTTCCACCGAGGCCGCCTGTGCCCAGGACCTCGCCGGCCGGGCGCCCCGCGACCGGCTCAAGCGCCGAAACCGCCTCGTAGGTCTTGGAGATCTCGCGGCGTTCGAAGAGCGTCTGGTAGGCGCCGCGGGTCTCCGGGTTGGTGGAGAAGAGCAGGATTCCTGCTGTCGCCCGATCCAGCCGGTGCATGGGGATCAGCTCCGGGTTGCCCACGCGGTTGCGCAGCCGCACGAGGGCTGACTGCTGGATGAAGCGACCGCCGGGGGTGGTGGGCAGGAAGTGCGGCTTGTCGATGACCAGCAGGTTTTCGTCGTGGTGCAGGATCGTCTCGGTGAAGGGTATGGGTTCCTCGGCCGGCAGGTTTCGGTAGTACCAGATAAATTCGTGCGCGCCCAACGGCGTGTGCTCATCCAGGGACTCCCCGTCAAGGCCCACGACCTCGCCCTGTTGGAAGCGACGTGCGATGCCTTGGGCGTCGACGTGCCCGAAGCGATGCAGCATGTATTCGCACACCGTTGCCCACTGGCCTCCGGAAGGCACGCGCAGACGGGTTGCATTGACACCGTTGCGCACGGGAAGGGGAGAAGTCATGGCCATGCACACCAGTCTTCCACGTGTGCACGGCCTGCCCCGGTGCGACAGGGGCGCTCCGTCAGCGCGTACGGCCGCCGCTGGGCACGTAGGAGCCCTGGCAGGAGGCACAGAAGAACACATCTCGTTCGGCGCTGCGCGTGGATTCGGCCAGCGATTCCTTTTGCAAGGTGCCACCACAGCGAAGGCATGCCTGGCCGGCACGGCCATAGACCCAGTACGGGTTCATCCCGTCGGAGCCCGTGGTCACGCGCCGGGCGCGGTCCTTGTTGGCATGCAGCAGGCGGTGGGCGATGTCGACCATATGGCCCAGGTCCTCCACCTCGCCCGCCGGGGTGCGTGGGTGCACCCGGGTGATAAAGAGCAGCTCGGAACGATACACATTGCCCAGTCCGGAAATCAGACGCTGGTCGAGCAACGCCAATCCAATGGGTCGCTCCGGGTCGATGAGCAGTCTGCGCAGTGCTTCGTCCGGATCCCAGGAATGCCCCAGCGGGTCCGGGCCCAGGTGGCCAATGACTTCAACCTCGTCGGTGGTCCGCAACACGTGCAGGAACCCGAGCTCGAAGCCCACCGCGGTGAAGGCCTTGTTGCCCAGCACCGCGCGTGCCTTGAACGCCGGGGACCGCCAGCGTTCCCCGGTGGCATAGACGTCCCAGTGACCCTCCATGAGCAGGTGCGAGTGGATGCTCAGCGGAGGGGCGGATACCTTCACGGGCGGGCGGGTGCGGATGAGCAGATGCTTGCCGCGTGAAACGACCGACTCCACCATCCAATCCACCAACGACAAGGTTGCATGGGCGGGTACGCGAAAATCGCTCACGCTCAAGGCCCTGCCCCCCAGAGCGGCCTCCAATCGACGGGCCGTGCGAAAAACTGTATCCCCTTCGGGCATCGCTAAAACCACCAATCCTGCTAGTAAAGGATGCACTTGCCCTCAAGTATCAAGTGACCTAGACCACCCAGCCTAGCCGGTGTCGGTGAATCACGGGTGGAAACCGCGAAATTACCTAGGTCCTAAAACGCAGTCCACTAGGACTCGAATAGAACCCGGCGCGCAGCAGGGCCGTCCCGACGGGCGTTTCGAGAACAGGTTTCCCGTTGATTTTCTCGATTCCCAGCTTGGCGATGGCTGCACGTCGCAGCACAGCCACCAACTCGGTCGCTATGGCATCAAGCACCGCGGGATCCGCGGCGGCGGAATCCTGGTCCCCGGACAGGGCGCCGAAGCCCAGCACCGTCTTGCCTCCGCGCTCCACGTACAGGGCCAGCGCGCCGTCCAGCAGCACCACCAGCGCGCCGGCCTTGCGCCCGGGGCGGTGCCCGCCGGCGGCCTCCGGCCAGCCCAATGCCGCCCCGTACGGGTTGGCCGGGTCGGTGGCCGCCAGGGCCAGCGCCACCGGAGGCGCCCCGTGTCCGGGTTCGCGGACCAGCGCACGGAGTCGGTCGATGGTCGCGGAGGTGGAGAACTGGGCGGCGCCAAGCCGCTCCACGAAGTAGCCGCGGCGAGTGTGCCCGGCCTCCTCGAGCCGGCCCAGCACCCGGTAGAGCTGACCGAATCCGCCGGGCACCGATTCGGCGGCGACCGAGCCGCGGGTCACCACCCCGTAGCGTTCGAGCAAGAACTCGGCGGCTGCGTGGGCGCGGATGGTGGTGTCTTTTTCCGGGGCGGGCAGGGCGCCCCAGCGGCCGGAAGCCGAATCGGGGAGCTGGCGGCGGCCGGTCACATCGACAGCTCCATCAGTGCGGGAAGATCGCAGCATCGCCATGCGCCCCAGCCGGGCTGTTCGCGCCCGAGGGGCCAGTGCCGGCACGCGGTGCGCGGCCTTGCCACCGGAGACCAGCTGGCGGATCGGCGCCAGGGTGTCGGGAGCGACGGCCGAGGCCCAGAAAAGTTCCCACAGGGCCTCGAGCACTTCCGCGGAGGACGGTTCGCTTCCCGACGCCGTGCCGGAACCGTCCGGGGGTGCGACGGCCAGCAACCGGGCCAGCTGCGGCACGAAGTAGGCGCCGGAGGAACCCAGCACCGAGAACAGCTCGGTGGCTAGCGGGCCCAGAGCCGAGGTGTCGGGCAACGGCAGGCTCAGCGGCGCGTTCTCGGCGGTGTGCAGGGCGATCCAGCCGTCGGTTCCGGCCAGCGCGCCGGCGCCGGAAACCAGCACCTCGCCGGCGCTCATGAGTTCGTCGAGCATTGCGGGTCGGTAGTCACGGACGCGGGCGGGCAGCACGTGTGATTCCAGGGCGGAGGCCGGAACCGGCACCCCGGCCAGCTGCTCGATGACCGCCAGCACACCGTCGATGCCGCGCAGTCCCGCGCCGATGCCCTGCCAGCCCGGCAGGAACCTCGCGAAGGTCTCCTGGTCCACGGGTTCGACCTCCGCGCGCAGGGCGGCCAGCGAGCGGGTGCGGATCATCCGCAGCACACCGGCATCGCAGTACTCGGTGGTGCTGCCGCCGGTCACCGGGGTGTCAAGGAGCATTTCGGCGGGCCGGAAGGCCCCTACCATGACCCGGGAATCCGCCACCAGCCGCTCCAACACGGAAGCGACCACTGCGACGCCCAGGCCCAGTGCGGCGGCGACGTCCCCGGCGGTGAAGGGCCCGTGGGTGCGGGCAAAGCGGGAGACCAGGTCGCCCACAGGGTCGGCCACCGGGTCGATGAACGCCAGCGGCACGCCGTGCGGCAGCGGCACCCCAAGCCCGTCGCGCAGCCGCGGGGCATCCTCGATCGCGGCGAACACTTCCCTGCCGCCCAGGCGCACCGCAAGGGCGCGGTTGGAGCGGACCAATTGCTCCAGGTATCCGGCGGCGGCTTCCACCGCGGCAGCGGAAGCGGCTTCGTCCTCGTGCCGCAGCCGGTCCGCCACGGCCTGGGCGTCCAGCGGGCCGAGCAACCGCAACAGGTCCGCCGCTCCCTCGAGCCCGGCCAGCTTGCGGTTTTCTGCCGTGCGCTGGAGCTCGTCCTGGGTGCGGGCGATGACGTTGGCGTCGAGCAGCTCGCGCAACTCGGTGCGGCCCAGCAACTCGCCCAGCAGCGCCGGGTCAAGGGACAGGGCCGCGGCGCGGCGCTCGGCCAGCGGCGAATCGCCCTCGTAGAGGAACTGGGCGACGTAGCCGAAGAGCAGCGACTGGGCGAAGGGAGAGGGTGTGCGGGTCTGCACCTCGCGCACCGCGATGCCGCGCGAACCCACCGCGGCAAGCAGGTTCTTCAGTGCGGGCAGATCGTAGACGTCATTGAGGCATTCGCGAACCGTTTCCAGGATGATCGGGAAATCCGGGTACTTCCGCGCCACGTCCAGCAGCTGGGCGCTGCGTTGGCGCTGCTGCCACAGCGGGGTGCGCTTGCCGGGGCTGGTACGCGGCAACAGCAAGGCGCGGGAGGCGCATTCGCGGAAGCGGGAGGCGAAAAGCGCCGAGTTGCCCACCTGCGCGGTGACCACGTCCTCGATTTCGTCGGACTCAAAGAAGAAGAGTTCGGCCCCCGGAGGCTCGTCATCCATCGCCGGGACGCGCAGCACGATCCCGTCGTCGGCTGCCATCGCGGAGCCGTCCAGGCCGTAGCGTTCGTGCAGCCGCGCCCCGACGGCCAGCGCCCAGGGAGAATGCACGGGCAGCCCGAAGGGCGAATGCAGGATGACCCGCCAGTCACCGAGCTCGTCCACGAACCGCTCGACCACCAGCGTCTTGTCGCTGGGGACCACCGTGGTGGCTTCCGCCTGGGCTCCCAGGTAGTTCAAGAGATTCCCGGCGGCAAAGGCATCGAGCCCGATGCCGGCCAGCTTCTCCCGCGAGGCTTCGGCGGGCAGGTTGACCAGTTCGGAGGTGAACTTGCCCAGCGCCTCGCCGAGTTCCACCGGCCGGCCCTGGGTGTCGCCCTTCCAGAACGGCAGCTTTCCCGGCTGTCCGAAGGCCGGGGAGACCAGCACCCGGTCGTGGGTGATGTCCTCGATCCGCCAGCTGGTGGCCCCCAGCGCGAACACGTCGGTGACGCGGGACTCGTAGACCATTTCCTCGTCGAGCTCGCCCACCCGGCGCCCGCCCTTGGCACCGTCCTTGCTGGAGGAATCCTCTGAACCGACAAGATACACGCCGAAAAGTCCGCGGTCCGGGATCGTGCCGCCGCTGACGACGGCCAGTCGCTGCGCGCCCGGCCGGCCCGTGAGCACCCCGGCGTCGCGGTCCCAGACGATGCGCGGTCGCAGTTGCGCGAACTCGTCCGAGGGATACTTGCCCGCCAGCATTTCCAGTGTCGCGGTGAACGCGGCGCGCGGCAGCGAAGCATAGGGTGCCGAACGGCGGACCGTCTCGAACCAGGCCTCCACACCCACGTCCTCCAGCGCGCACGCCGCCAGCGTCTGTTGCGCCAGCACGTCCAGCGGGTTGGCGGGAATGTGCAGCTTTTCGATCTTGCCCTCGCGCATGCGCGAGACGGTCAGTGCGGTGCTCAGCAAATCCGACCGGTGCTTCGGGAAGAAGGTGCCGGTGGAAGTCTCGCCAACCTGGTGCCCGGCGCGGCCCACGCGCTGCAGGCCCGAGGCCACCGAAGGCGGGGACTCGACCTGGATCACCAGGTCGACCAGGCCCATGTCGATGCCCAGTTCCAGGGAACTGGTGGCCACCACGGCCCGCAGCACCCCGGTCTTTAGATCGTCCTCGATGTTCGCACGGGTTTCCTTGGACACTGAGCCATGGTGCGCGCGGGCCAACGGTGCCACCGCCCCGCCCTCCGGGACACTGGTGGCGGTCGTTCCGGCCTGGGCCATTATGGCAGCCGGCATTCCGGTGCCCGGCTGGACCCGCGCCGCGGGCGTGCCTGCACCCGTCTCGGCTCCGGTGGAACCGATGCCGTTGGAGACGAAGGTCGCTTCGGGGACGGCGTCCGTCCCCGCCGCCCGGGATTCGTGGATCTCGTTCAGCCGTCCGGTCAGCCGCTCGGCAAGCCTGCGCGAATTGGCAAAGACGATGGTGGAGCGGTTCGCCTCGATCAAATCGACGATCTGTTCCTCGACGTGCGGCCAGATGCTGGCCTGCGGGGCCAGCCCGGAACCGGGTCCCAGGTCGTGGGCGGCCGCGGCGGCGGGCAGGTCGGTCATGTCCTCGACAGGTACCCGCACGCTCAATTTCCAGGTCTTGGTGATCGGCGGCGCGATGATGCTCACCGGGGCGGTGCCGCCCAGGAAGCGGGCCACCTCGTCGCGCGGTTCGACGGTGGCGGAGAGCCCGATGCGTTGGGCGGGGGCAGGGAGCAGGGCATCGAGGCGCTCCAGGGACAACGCAAGGTGGGCCCCGCGCTTGGTGCCGGCCACCGCATGGACCTCATCGATGATCACGGTGTGCACGCCGGTGAGGGATTCGCGGGCCCTGGAGGTGAGCATCAGATAGAGCGACTCGGGGGTGGTGATGAGGATGTCGGGCGGGTTGGTCACCAGCTTGCGGCGTTCGTTGGCCGGGGTGTCGCCTGAGCGCACGCCGACCGACACCTGGGGCACCGCGAGTCCCAGGTGCGCGGCGGTGGCCTTGATGCCCACCAGCGGAGCGCGCAGGTTGCGCTCCACGTCCACGCCAAGTGCCTTCAACGGCGAAATGTAGAGCACCTTGGTGCCGCCGGATGTGGTCTCGGCCTTCTTGCTCTTGGTTGCCCCCGATTCCAGTCCCGGAAGTGCGGGGGCCGTGATCTCCGTGGCGGTGCGGGCGAAGGAATCCAGGGCCCACAGGAACGCTGACAGGGTCTTGCCCGATCCCGTGGGGGCAACGACCAAGGCATGTCGGCCCGTGGAGATGGCGTCCCACGCTCCGATCTGGGCGGGCGTCGGCGCGGCGAAGGCTCCCTCGAACCAGGCCCGCGTCGCGGGGGTGAACCGCTCAAGGACGTGCGCCGCTTCAACATTCTTAGCCATCGACCCCAGCCTAAGCGCTCGCAGGGTCAATTAGGGGACGGATTACCGCAGGGGCCCCGGCTAGACGTGGTGGTACTTGCCGCCACCGGAGATTTCCTGGGCTCGGTAGAGCTGCTCGGTGAGGATCAGCCGCACCAGCTGGTGCGGGAAGACCAGTTTTGACAGGCTCCAGACGAAGTCGGCGCGGGAATGGACCGATTCGTCGACCCCGTAGGCGCCGCCGATCACCACGGTGATGTTCCGCGAAGTGTCGAAGGGTCGCTGCAGGGTCTTGGCCAGGGTCGGGGAATCGATGTTCTTGCCCCGCTCATCCAGCAGTACCAGGAAATCCCGGGAATCGACCTTCGCCAGGATTCGCTCGGATTCCTCGGCGCGGGCCGAATCCCCCTCGCGTGCCGAGTGGGGGAGCAGCTGCCACTTGAGGTCGAAGGGCTTTTTCATGCGTTTTTCGTAGCGTTCGATGCCCTCGGTCACCCAGGATTCATGTTTCTTGCCGATGGCCAGCACGCGAATTGTCATGGTTCCATCTTCCCGCATGCCGGCCCAAGCCTCCGGCACGCGGGGAGGAGGGCTGCCGCCTCGGGCCGTGCCAAGGCACGGACGTTAGGCTGGATTTCATGAATTCACCGCGCCGGACCGGGAAGAACCGCAGCCATGCCGGGTCGATCCTGGTTTTTTCCCTCGCCATTTTGCTGGGGCTTTTTGCCGTGGCACGCCGCATCTGGGTTTCGGCGCGCGCCGGCGGGGTTCCCAGTGTCTGGGACATCCCGGTCCTGGAATGGATGGTGTCGAACCGGAATGCGGCCACGACGGACGCGGCCTGGTTCTTCACCATCCTGGGGGACACCCCTGCCATGACCATTCTGGCGTTGTGCATCGCAGTCCTGTTCTCATGGCGCACCCGTGGCGTGTGGCCGGGAGTGCTCATCGCCATGACGGCCGCGGGTTCCGTGGCATTGACGGTCGTGCTCAAGGCCACCCTGGGCCGGGCGCGGCCTTCACTGGACAGCGTTCTTGCCCCGCTCCCCGCGTCCTTTGCCTTCCCCAGCGGCCACGCACTGAATTCCATGGCGATCCTGGGGGTTGTCGGATACCTGTCGATCCTCATTTTGCGCACCCTCTGGGCGCGAGTCCTGGTCCTGTGCACCTTGGCGTGCTTTGTGCTTGGCGTGGGATGGAGCCGGATCTACTTGGGGCACCACTGGCTTACCGATGTCCTGGGTGGATTGCTCATCGGCGGCGCATGGGCTGCTGTCGTCATCCTCCTGCATCACTTCGTGCTGCTCAGGAACCGGCGCACGGTCAGGTGGCTGCAGCTCTAGGTTCCAGTGACTTGCCCCTGCGGCACCCGATGGTTTTTGCGGCACGGTCTTCCCTCGAACCAACGCCGCCAACGGGCGTAGGCTGACATGCATGAGGGTGAGTGTTCTCGGCGGCAGCGGAAACATGGGCAAGCGGGTCGTCGGCCTGTTGCAGGAGGCCGGCCACGAAGTGGTGGTTGCGAGCCGTTCATCGGGCGTTGACGCCTACACGGGATTTGGCTTGGCGGTGGCGCTGCGCGGTGCCGATACCGTGGTGGACTGCCTCAACATGACATCGGTCAACGCGCGAGCCTGCATCGATTTCCATGAAACCACCGCCAAGAACATCATTCGCTCCGCGGAGCAGGAAGGCGTCAAGCACCTGGTGTGCATCTCGATCATCAATGCCCACAATCCGGAGGTCAACCGGCGCATGGGCTACTACCGGGGTAAGGCTGCGCAGGAGGCCCGCTACCAAAACGCCAAGATCCCCACCACCATTGTTCGTTCCACCCAGTGGTTCGAGCTGGCCGAGACCTTGCTGGACCAGATGAAATTCGGGCCTGTGGCGGTGGTGCCGCATATGCATTGCCAGCCGGTCGCGGCCGATGCGGTGGCGCAATTGGTTGTTTCCATGGCCGAGGCGGGGTCGGACGCTCCGGCTGGAGTTGAACTTGCAGGTCCCGAACCCCGCAACATGGCCCGGCTGGCGCGCCTTGTTGCCAGGAGCAACGCCGCCGCGAACCACCGTGGGCCGCATCCCCGCGTCATTGGCGTCCCGGTGCCGGGAATGAAGGCGTTGAACGGCGGGCTGCTCCCCGCCAACGCCGTCCGTACTGATCCAACGACCTTTGAGCAGTGGCTGGCCAACGGCCGCAGAGCCTAGGTTGCCCCTTCCAATCACTCCGCACCTATGCGAGCCGGAGTGGCCGAACGCCGAGCTGGATGCTGACTTCCTGTCCCCACGAGGCGGTGAGGCGGTCATGCTCCATGCCGTCGCCAAACACCACTAGTTGGTCCGACGCCACGGTGAGGCGCAGCGGTTCGTTTGCTTCAAGCACGCCTTCCGTCAGGGACGTCCCCGTGATGGGGGAGGGCCACGCTTCGCGGACAAACCAGGCCAGTCGGGGGTCCGTCGGGTCCGGCAGTGGCCGACCTCCGCGTTCGAGGGCTATGGAGGCGCACCATCCGGTGGCGCCCGTTCCGGTGGAAACGATGAGCCCGGACGAAGAGTGCCTTTCGGTCCGTCCGTCCGGAGTCGTGAGCTGGTAACGGGCAGACTGGTGGGAAGGGTGCCCGATGAAAATCTCGTTGAGCCCCGACAGTTCCTGACCGTCGTCGAGCCGCGCCGTCACCATGGCAAGTTCCCGGCAGCGCAGCGCTATCCTGTCCCCGTCCGGGGCGGCGTTCTGCAGCAGCCGTGCGGCATCCGCGGTGGTGTGCCGGACCAGAACGCCCGGATTCATTCCCGGTTCCGGGTCGATCCCGATGACGGGCTGTCCGGTGAGGTACTTGGCCACATTGGCCACGAGTCCGTCTTGGCCCACGACGGCGATGACGTCCTCGGCGGTGAACAGAAACCTGCCCAGGTCTGCGCGTTCCACCTCGGCGCGGCGCCAGTCGGACGGCGCCGCGGCGCGGATGGTTGCCAGCGCCGCGCCGAGCAGCTCGTGGCGCGCCTGGACGGCGGCAAGGGTTCGGCCCCGGGTGCGGAGAAAGAACTCTGCCTGGCCGAGCGTGGCGTGCCGGTCCAACAATTCTGCCAACTCGGTGCGCCGATGGACGATGACGAGGCGAGGTGTTGCCATGGCCGGGCCTACTTTCCGCCGGCGGCCGCGGCGCCCGGCTCCCGGATCAACCCGGCCAGTGCCCCGCTGAGCAGGTCCGGGGTGACGGTCAGGTTGCCGATGTTCGGCAGCGAGCCGGCGGCCTCGCGGACCGCCAGAGCCAGCAGGGTGGCCTGGTCCATGCCCCGGTAGACCTCCATGGCGGCGGCTTCCCGTGCTGCTTCCGCCTCGCCCACCAAACGGATCCGGTTGGCCTCGGCGGTGGCGCCGATGCCCCGGCGTTCGGCTTCCGCATTGGCCTGGACCAGGCCGGCGGCGGCCTGTTCCTCGGCTTCGCGCCTGGCGTTGGCACCCTCTTGGGCCACGAGGTGTTCGCGCCGGGCGGCCAGTTCGATCTGGCTGGCCATCTCGTTCTCCGAGATGGTCCGTTCGCGTTCGACCGCAACTGCCCGGCGTTCGTACACGGCACGGTCGGCCTCGGCCTGCAGTTGTTCGCGGACCGGTGTCTGAAGCGCCCGTTCGACCTCGGACTCCGGCCGGACGGCGAGGACCTGTACGCCGAGGATCTCGATACCGGTGGACACCAGCCGGGTGTCGGCGCTCAGGGCCTCGGTGAGGAGGTTGCGAAGCTCGCTGACGCCGTGTTCCAGCGACTGGGCGAGCGTGGTGGTGGCGATGTGGTCGATCGCGTGGCTCTGGCAGAGCTGGCCGATGATGGTGGCCACCTGCTCCTTGCCGCCGGAGGTTGCCGGGCCCGCCGGCTGGAGGCCGAAGTCGAGCCTGCTGGCCACGGACACCGGTTCCACGAAGCGGTAGGTGACGTTGGCCTGGACGCTGACGTCCTGGTGGTCGCGGGTGATGGCGTGGAAGAGCGTGGGTAGTTCCTGGTCGTCGACGGGAACCTCGCTGAGTACGGATGACGCCGGCCGGAACCAAAACGCCTGGCCCACACCCTGGTGCCTGACGGCGCCCTTTTGCAGGTGGACAACGTAACCGGTGGGGCTGCCCAGGAAGTGGCTGATCCAGGGGTAGCGCTTGATGGTGGCCATGGCGGGAGTTCTCCTCAAACTTCACTGCTTGTCGTCACTTTGACGATAAGACGAGCATAGAGTGCTTTCTGAATTATTGTCAACATGACGATAAGTATTTATGATGGGTGCATGCCTCAATCCCATCCGGAGCCCACGCGCTTCCCGGTGACGGTGGACATCGTCGCCCTCACCGTCCGCGACGATGCCCTGAACGTCCTGCTGATCACCCGCCTCATCGAGCCGTTCCGCGGCAAGCTCGCGCTGCCGGGAGGGTTCGTGCTTGCCGGAGAGGGCCTGGGGGAGGCTGCGATCCGCGAGCTGGCGGAGGAGGCCGGGGTCGAGCAGGTCCCGGGGCACCTGGAGCAGCTGCAGAGCTATGGGCCGAAGGGGCGTGACCCGCGCGGGGATGTGCTCACCGTGGCCCACCTGATGCTGGCGCCCAACTTTCCCGTATTGTCCGCCGGAAGCGACGCCGAGCACGCCGCTTGGTATCCGGTCAGCCACGTTCTGGAGGGGGAAACCGAACTTGCCTTCGACCACGGGCGCATCCTGGCCGATGCCGTGGAGCGTGCAAGGTCAAAGCTCGAGTACTCGCCGCTGGGGGCGGCTTTCTGCGGGGATGAATTCACCATCGCGCAGCTCCGCGCCGTGTATGAGGCGGTGTGGGGCACCCGCCTGGATCCCCGGAACTTCCACCGCAAGGCCACGGGAAACCCCGGTTTCCTCGAGGACACCGGGCGAATGACCGCGGGCGACGCCGGTCGCCCTGCGGCGCTTTTCCGGCTCGCGCCGGCGGCCCGTTCCGCGGCGGGAGAACCAGTCCGGGCGGTGCTCAACCCGCCTCTCATGCGGCCTCGCCCTTAAGGGTCGGCGCCGCCGACAAGAACTGTGAGCGTTGCCCCCATTGAGCGTTGCCCCCCCGGCGTCGCCAAACAAGGAATCTTGCGAGAATTTTGTTGCCGTTGCGTTGCTGTGAGGTCAATTTCCGGGCAAAGCAAAAGGCCCCGAATCCCTTGTTTAGAGGGGAATCGGGGCCTTTTTCTGGCGGTGACGGTGGGATTTGAACCCACGGTACGGGGTTACCGTACACAACATTTCGAGTGTTGCACCTTCGGCCGCTCGGACACGTCACCAGACCAGAACACTCTACCGGGTAAATGGCCCACAACAAAAACGAGCCATCTTTCGGGGCAGAATGTAGCCATGACGACGAAGAGCGAAACCCCGCAAATTCCCCAGGAGAAGCTGACCCCGCAAGTGCTGCGCGCCTGGTCGTGGCACCGCCAGGGACTGGACGGTGCGCTGGCGGGATGCGATTCGGCAACAGTCCTGGACCGCGTGGGCTGGGCCCGGTCGATCGGCGGCGCCAATACCTACCTGACGCTCTTCGCGCGTGCAGGAATCCGCCGCCCCGAGGCCGACGCGGCGCTCGCCGCGCAGGACATCCACGAACTGCCCACCGCACGGGGCTGCACCTACGTCCTGCCCGCCAAGGACTATGCCTGGGGGCTGCAAATGGGGCATGCATCGGCGGAGGCCGCGGTGAAGGTGTTGGTGCGCCTGGGCGTGGAGCGGGAAGAAATCGAGCAACTGGCCGAAGATGTGCTGCGGGTCCTGCTCCGGGCTCGGGGCACCGCCGAGGAAGTACTGGATCCCCGCGGGCTGAAGGAGATCCTGGGTGACAAGGTCCGAAGCATGGGCGAGGAAGGCAAGAAGAAGGGCGCCAGCACCACCCTGCCCGCAGCTCTCGGGCTCCTGCAGGCCGACGGGCGGATCCGCCGCGTGCCGGTGAACGGGCGGCTGGACCAGCAGCGCTACTCCTATGTGGCTTGGGAACTGCCTGCCAGCGGGGAATCCGACGAAGCAGCCAGGGCGCGGATGCTCGAGCGGTTCCTGGGTTGGACGGGCGGGGCCACGCTGGGACAGATCCGCTGGTTCACCGCTTTCACCGTGGCCCAGGCCAAGAAGGCGCTTGCGGCCACCGGGGCCGTGGAGGTCTCCACCGCGGCCGGCGAGATGCTGTGGATGCTGCCGGAAGACGTGCACGGGCTCGCCGGATTCGAGGTACCGCAGGCCGAAGACATCCAGCTGCTGTCGGGCTCCGATTCGCTCGTGTTGCTGCGCCGGAACGCGGCCGACCTGTTCGACGAGGTGGGCACCGAATCGGTGCAGGGGATGAGTGGGTCGGCGTTGGCCGCCGATCTCTCGGACCACCCGATCGTGGACCGCGGCCGGATCATCGGATTGTGGCAGTACGCTCCGGAAGAGACTCGGATTGCGTGGTGGACGTTCGAGCCCGCAAGCGCCGGCGTGCGCTCGCGCATTTCGCAGGTCGAGGCATGGATCACCGAGGACCTCGGGGACTTCAGATCCTTCAGCTTGGATTCGCCGAAGTCGCGGGCGAAGAACATTGCCAGGCTCGATCAACTGCGAGGAGCATGATCATCAGGGTATTGAATCCCCGATTCGCGACAGGAGCTTGAGTATGTTGATTGCCGGGAAAATTCCGTTGAGGTCGGTCATGAACCGTTTGGCAGAAGATCGGGCAGTCCTGCATTCGGAAGGCGACTTACAGCATGCCTTTGGGCGAGCTATCTGGGAGATTGATCCACAGGTCCAGGTGCGCGCCGAAATACGACAACAGGGCATCGCACCCGTCAGGCGGGTTCTTGACATGTCGTGCTCAACGTCGTCTGGCAGAACCGCGATTGAGTTTAAATTCCATCCCGGGTCCGGCCGAGGGAAAGATCGTTGGGGCGACGAGTTCGTCCATCGCCAGCAAGGTGCAGATGATGTGTTGCGTCATGGATTCGTCAATGACATTTTCCGGCTCGAGAGCTTTTGCAAGGACCCACGGTGGAGCAACGGTCTGGCGTTGCTGGTTTCGAACGTTCCCGCGCTGTGGAACGAACCGACGAGGGCCAGCCATGAACGCCAAGACCGAGATTTCCGGTTGCATGAAGGGACAACGCTCCAGAAAGCTCTCTCGTGGGCGGGCCAGCGGGAGCACAATAACGCGCTTACCCTGCAAGGAAGCTACGAACTACGGTGGAACGATTATGCCCCACCGGTCGAAGGAATAGGGCAGTTCAGGTATCTCGCTGTGGAAGTTGCCGGAGTCAGGGACCAGCAATCCTGAAATGAGCGTGGGGCTAGCGCTTGGCCCGGAAAAAGTCGGTAAGCAGGCGTCCGCATTCTTCCTCGCGGACCCCGGGGTAGACCTCGACCCAGTGGTTCAGTCGCGGCTCGCGCAGGATGTCGAACACCGATCCGACGGCGCCTGCCTTCTCGTCCCAGGCGCCAAAGACGACCTTCGGGATGCGCGCGAGCACTATGGCCCCGGCACACATGGCGCAGGGCTCGAGGGTGACCACCAGGGTGCAGTCCTCCAGCCGCCACCCATCCCCGGCCCCGGTGTCGCGCAACGCCTGGGCCGCGGCACGGATGGCCACGAGCTCTGCGTGGGCCGTGGGATCCCCATGCGCCTCGCGCTCGTTGCGACCGGTGGCCAGCACCTTTGAATCGGGGCCAATGACCACCGCGCCGATGGGAACGTCGCCGGTGGCCAGGGCGGCACGGGCCTCGTCCAGGGCCAGGCCCATGAGGTCGCGGTGGCTGGGCTGTTCAGGATTCACCCGGCCAAGTCTAGTTCCGGTGCAGGCGCCTCCGCTGCCTGCCTGCGCCGGAGGTCGGCCGACCAGCTGCCCGAACTCATGGCTAGCCGGCGTTCGGCAGGACGATGTTGTGGTTGAGGCGAAGCCTGTTGTGCGGGTCGTAGCGGTGTTTGAGCGCCGTGAGTCTGGCGAGCTTTTCGGCACCGTAGAGGCCGAGTAGATCGAAGCCACCTGGCACGTGCTCATCGCTGCTGGAGAAATTCACGTACTCCCCGCCGTGCGCGAAGGGTTGCATCTCATGGTGGAAGCCGCGGATGAAAGCCACATGATGGTCGTCGCGTTCCTTCCCGTTCCAGAACCCGTAGATGTTGAGCCAGAAGGGGGAGCTCCGGTCCCCGAATGCCGTTGCTTCAGGGCGAATCCGTCCCATGGCGCCACCCATGACGTGGATGTCGAAGCCCATGCCCGGCCAGTCGAGTTGCCGCGCCCGGGCGGTGAATACGTTGATGGCCTCGTCCGAAAGGTCATCCAGTGCCGAGTTCTTCCAGTAGGCGCGCACGCCCTTGGGGAACATCTCGTCCACCACGGACTGCCAGTCGGGCCATGAAACGGGGGAGATGTCCTGCTCCTCGGTGGGCGCAGCCGCGAGGAATTTCTCGACGCAGGCGGCTCCGGCCGCATGATCCGGATCCGCCCAGAGGAATCCGACGATGAGCACGCTGCTGTTGCCCAGCTCCCACTCGGGCGGCGGCACCATGGCCGTGACGATGACCGTCATCTGGTCCGGGAGCCCGGCGGCCCAGTCGCGCACGGCGCGCAGGGCATGCTTCCACTGTTTTGGACGGTAGATCAGGTTCCCGGCGTAGAGGGTTTCCGGCAGCGGGTGGGCCTTGAACGTGAACTCGGTGACGACCCCGAAGTTTCCGCCGCCTCCGGTGAGACCCCAGAGCAGGTCGGGGTTGGTGGTGGCGTCGGTGTGGACCAACTCGCCCTCGGGGGTGACAAGGTCCGCCGCCGTGAGGTTGTCAGCGGTCAGTCCGAAGGGCCGGGTGAGCCAGCCAAAGCCGCCGCCCAGACACAGCCCGGCCACCCCGGTCTTGGAGACGACCCCGACGGGAACCGCCAGCCCGTGGGCGCTGGTAGCGCGGTCGAGTTCACCCAGCAGTGCCCCTCCGCCGACCCTCACCCGTTGCTCCGCGGCATCCACGTGCACGGTGTTCAGGGCACGCATATCGAGCACCAGGCCGTGCTCGACGGTGCCGAACCCCGCCACGTTGTGCCCGCCGGAACGAATCGCCAACGGCAACCCGTGCTCACGGGAGAAGGCCAGCGCGAGAGACACGTCCGCGACGTCGGCGGCGCCGACCACCAGCATGGGGTGCCTGTCGATCATGGCGTTCCAGACGGTGCGGACCTCGCCGTATTCGGGGTCGGCGGCGGTGAAGAGCAGCCCGTGCAGTGACGCCGACAGCGACCGCAGTGCGGATGCCGGAAGCGGGTGGGTGATGTCCATGGTGCCAGCTTCGTGTTGTGTCCAGGTCGAGACCGGCCCGGTCTGTGGCCCATTCTCCTCGCGGCCCAAAGGCCGGTCAATGGCGGGAATCACCCGAAGCCGGAAAGCGAAAGCCGGGGAACGTGCCCGTTTGGCTGGTAGATTTTGGTGCATGCGCGTACAGGTAATCGACCACCCATTGGTGGCCCACAAGGTATCGGTCCTTCGGGACAAGAACACCCCGTCGCCGGTCTTCCGGCAGCTGACCGACGAGCTGGTGACCCTGCTGGCCTACGAGGCAACGCGCGAGGTCAAGACCGTCGAGGTCCAGGTTCAGACCCCGGTGGCCACGACCACCGGCATCGCCTTCGCCAAGCCGACCCCGTTGGTGGTGCCGATCCTGCGCGCCGGCCTGGGCATGCTCGAGGGCATGACCCGCTTGGTTCCCACCGCCGAGGTCGGCTTCCTGGGCATGGCCCGCAACGAGGAAACCCTCGACATCATCACCTACGCCGAGCGACTTCCCTCCGATTTGACCGGACGCCAGGTGTTCGTGCTCGATCCGATGCTGGCCACCGGCGGCACGCTGATCGAATCGATCAAGTTCCTCTTTGACCGCGGAGCCGCGGATGTCACCTGCATCTGCCTGATCGCCGCCCCCGAGGGCCTGGCTCGTCTCGAGGAGGCCTACGGCGACAACGAGAAGGTCCATCTGGTGCTGGGCGCCCTGGACGAGAAGCTCGATGAGAACGCCTACATCGTTCCCGGCCTGGGCGATGCGGGCGACCGCCTCTACGGCGTGGCACACTAGCAACCGCATCAGCGGCGTCCGGCCGGCAGGGGAAACAAATTCCCGTGCCGGCCGGACGCCTTTTTCATGCCTTGGGGACGGTGCCCGGACTCAGGCCTTGGTCGCCTTCGGCGGGGTGGAGGGCTTGGGCGGCACCGCGGGCGGCAGCGGCAGGCGCACCTCGAAGACGGTGTTTCCGGGAACGGAGGAGACCGTGATGGTCCCGTCGTGGGATTCGACGATGGCCTTGGCGATGGGCAGTCCCAACCCGGTGGTTCCGTCCGCGCCGGAGCGTGCGGCATCCGCGCGGGTGAAGCGCTTGAACACCAGCGGCAGGAAGTCCGGGGCAATGCCTTCTCCGGTGTCGCTGACCCGCAGCACCGCCTCGTGCGTGGCGGCGTCGCGGCGGACCTCGACGGTGACGTTGTTGCCTTCCAAGGTGTGCTTTCGGGCGTTGCCCAGCAGGTTGGTGATGACCCGGCGCAGAGCCGAAGCATCGCCCGAAACCACCAGCGGTGTTGCGGGGATCCGGGGGGTCCAATGATGGGCGGGAGCCGTAATGGCGAAATCCTCGGTGATTTCGGCGGCCAGCTTGCCCAGATCGACCGGCGCCTTCTTGACCTGGTGCTTCTCATCGAGCCGGGCCAGCAACAGCAGGTTTTCCACCAGGGAACTCATCCGGGTGCTCTGTTCCAGCACCCGCTTCAGCGAGCGTTGCCCGTCGTCGGAGAAATGCTCGGTGGCGCTGATCAACTCGGTGTACCCGCGGATGGCCGACAGCGGGGTGCGCAGCTCGTGGGAGGCATCGGCCACGAACTGGCGCATCTGTGCCTCCGAGGCCTCACGCACAGCGAAGGCGGCGCCCACATTGTCGAGCAAGGCATTGAGAGCCCTGCCAACCTCCCCGGATTCGGTGCCCGGAATGGAGTCCTCCGGGGCCACCCGTGCCTCCAGGGCGGCGGTGCCCGATTCGAGTTCGGCGTTGGCCACGGATGACGCCACGGCCGAGACTCGCTGCAGCGGAGCCAGGGAACGGCGAATGATCATCGAGCCGATAAGCCCGATGGCAATCAGCCCGGCCAAGGAGATCGTCACGGTCAGGATGCCCAGGGAAGCCAGGGTCCGCTCGGTGGGCGCCATGGGCAGGCCGGTGATCAGGACTCCGCCGGAACCGGGATCGTGCTGGGCCGAGAGCATGTAGTCGCCGATGCTCAGGTGGTGGACGACCGGGGGTGCATCGATCTCAACCGAGGTCAGGGGCTGCACATCGGTGTCGGTGATGTCCTTGCGCTCGCCGGTCTTCGAATCGAGCACGGCACCGGAAAACAAGTAACCGGAAACGATCTTGGCATTGAGGGTTCCGGATGCCTGCCCCGGGGCAAAGGGCGATTCGGTGGATGGCTTGCGACCATTTTGCGCTGAATAGCTGGCGGCGCGGTCGGCGGCGAACTCCAATTGTTCGTGCAGTTGGGCCGTAAGGGACTGGCGCATTCCGGCATTGAGCAACAGGCCAATGACGGTGCAGATCAATGCCAGGGAGCCAATCAGGGCGAGCAGCAACTTGCGCTGCAGGGGGAGGTGGCCAAGGCGGTGTCGCAGCCCGAGATGCAGAGGGTCCTTTTCGGGAGGGTTCCCGCCGGGAAAGGTGGCTTCCTTGCCATCGTTGTTCGCGGCCTGCATCGAGAGCGCCTCGGTGGGCCGGGGTTCCGGTGCGCCGGAGGGTGGGGAGGGCCGTGCAGGTTGGGTCATGATGCCGGCTTGAGCATGTATCCGGCTCCACGCACCGTGTGAATCATGGCCGGACCATCGGCTTCGATCTTTTTGCGCAGGTAGGAAACGTAGAGTTCGACAATGTTGGCTTGGCCACCGAAGTCGTAGTGCCAGACATTGTCGAGGATCTGGGACTTCGAGACGACCCTGCGGGCGTTGACCATCAGGTAGGAGAGCAGGTCGAACTCGGTCGCGGTGAGGCTGATGGGGACCCCGGCACGCGTGACGTCGTGGGAGTCGGAGTTCAGCACCAGGTCTCCCACGACCAGTTCCGCGCCGTCAGCCGCGGTGGCGCCCGAACGCTCGACAAGCTTGTGCAGGCGCAGCAACACCTCTTCGAGGCTGAAGGGCTTGGCCACATAGTCGTCGGCACCAATGCCCAGGCCCTCGATCCTGTCCTCGACCGCGTCCTTGGCGGTCAGGAAGAGGACAGGGACCTCGGGCAGGAAGGTACGGACCTTGCGCAGCACCTCCGGGCCCTCGAATCCGGGCAGCATCCAGTCCAGCACCAGGACATCCGGGACCGATTTGCGGGCTGCCTCCACCGCGGAGGGCCCGTCGTGGGCCACGGTGGCTTCCCAACCCAGCATCCGGGTGCCCATGGAGACCAGCTCGGCCAGCGAGGGCTCGTCGTCGACAACAAGTACCCGGATGGCGGTACCGTCCGGGTGGGTCAGGCGGGGCAGTTGCGTGGGTGAAAAGCGGGAATCTGGCATGTCTTTAACTCTCCATCCGAGGTTTAGGCCGGCCCTGTGGCCCGGCTGTGTGCGCGCTGTGAGGCCTGGTGGTTCCAGCCTAAGGCCTGCAGTTGGCGGCATCCTGGCGCGGGGGCCAACGGCACCCGCAGGTTCATTGCCTGAGACCCGGTCCGGGTGTAGGTCAGGGATTCCAAACGCCGCGGGACTGCCGATTGATCACATTGACCGGTGGTGCGGAAAAGATGGCGCATAACGTCGATCGGAGAGTCTGCATTGCGCAAATCTGCACAATGTGATGATCGACACGTTAAGCGCTCGATGTCTCACATCGTGGACGCAATCCCAGTTTGTTACTTGCGGGTTCCGAATATTACGAGGAAACTAGAAATTGTGAATAGCGCAGCAACAACACCTCAGGGCCTCTTCGGAGGCATGGCGATGACTTGTCGCCAGTGTTGTTGTCGAATGCCCAGCTGAGCGACCGGAACCCTTCGGCGCTCAGTGACACTCGCATCGCTCCCATTGCTTCGCACCGGCGAGGTAAGCGGAGCACCTAAGCATTCGCGCCATTCCGTGGCATTCACACGAGTTAGAGGTAAAGCATGTCGGTAACGTCCGGATACGTCCATGTCTCAATCCGCAACGCCCAGTCCCGCGCCGCCGCAGCGCAGCGCAGCACTGCTCCCGGCGGCTATGCCCCGGCCGGCTATCGCCAACTCCATGCCGTGCCCGCGGCGCAAGAGCCTCGCCCGATGACAGCCCCGACTCCGGTTGTAGCCCCCAGCGGCACCCCGGGACCACAGCCGGTATCCACGGATACCACTGCCCGCGGGTTTGTGCTCTACGTCGGCTTGGACGAATCGGTGGCACAGGCGCAGGGAACCTCGCTGGGCAAGCTTGCCACGCAGGTCCGCGCCTTCCTGGCCACGCTCTCTCCCGAAGCACAGACCCACGCGGCCGTCGCACTGGCCCCGACCAGCGCACAGGGCGAGAACATCGACGTGGTGCGCCAGGCCCTGGGGGATCCCACGGTCAACCGCCGCCCGCGCGTGGATTCCCGCCCGGCAGCGCCGCGCCCCTCCGGCGTGCTGATCGACCTGTCGCGCCGCGAGGTGCACCTGGACGGCGAGACCCTGAACCTGACGTTCAAGGAATTCGAGCTGCTGAACTACCTGGTGGAAAACGGCACCCGTACAGTGGGCCGCGACGAGCTGCTCACCAACCTGTGGCGCAACGCCGAAGAGGTGCCCAACGAGCGCACCATCGACGTGCACATCCGTCGCCTGCGCTCCAAGCTGGGCCGCCTGGCCAACACAGTGCGCACCGTGCGCGGCCAGGGCTACCGCTTCTACGAGCACCCGGAGGTCGTCGTCTGGGCGGCCCCGGAATACACCATCTAAGTTCATTTCTTGTTCCCTGCGGGGGGCGCGGGTATCCACGGATGCCGGCGCCCCCACAGTTGCTTAAGTCCAGTGGAGGCCTGCGGCCCCCGTGCGCCCTAAGCTTGGATGCATGAGCGAACACCATCTGAAGCGTCTCGTCTTGCTGCGCCACGCCAAGAGCGACTACCCGCTGGGGGTCAGTGACCACGACCGTCCTCTGGGTGCCCGCGGAAACCGCGAGGCGCCGGCAACCGGGGCCTGGCTGCGCGAGAACGACGTGGTCCCCGACTTCATCATGCTCTCCGACGCCCAGCGGACCCGCGCCACCTGCGCGTGGGTGATCAGCGAACTGGGAGAGAAGGCGCCCACGCCCTACCTGGACTCGCGGATCTACGGCGCCTCGAGCACCAGGCTGTGCGCCATCATCAACGAGACCCCCGAAACCGTGACCACGCTCATGGTCATTGGCCACCAGCCGGTGCTACAGGAGCTGGCCATGCGCCTGGCTTCGGTGGACTCGGACGAGGAAGCGGTCTACGAACTGGCCATGGACTACCCGACACTGGGGCTGACGGTGCTGCAGACCGAGAAGCCCTGGGCGGAGATCGACGGCCGCGACATGAGGGTGACCAACTTCGTGGTCCCGCGCTGACCCGTGAGACCCCGCGATACCCTCCTGGCCCTGTTGGTCGCCCTGCTCTGGGGACTGAACTTCCTGTTCATCGACCTGGGGCTTCGCGACACGCTTCCGCTGGTGTTCGTTGCCCTGCGCTTTGCCGCCGTCGCCTTCCCGCTGGTGTTCTTCGTTCCCCGGCCCAAGGTCGGCTGGAAGGTCGTCGCCGGCATCGGGCTGGCCATGAGCGCCGGGCAGTTCGGGCTGCTCTTTACCGCCATGCACCTGGGGCTGCCGGCCGGGCTGGCGCCGGTGGCGCTGCAGGCACAGATGTTCTTCACCATCGGGCTCGGCGCCCTTTTCCTGCGGGAATTCCCCACGCGAAAGCAGGTCCTCGGCTCCATCCTGGGCATTGCCGGGCTGGTGGTGGTGGGCCTTGGCCGGGTTGCCTCGCTGCCCGAGGGCGCAGCATTGGCCGGCGTCCTGGTGCCGTTGCTGATCTGCATTGCCGCCGGTTTCGCCTGGGGCGTCGGAAACGTCATCTCGCGTTCGGCCTCCGGCGCCTCCGGGTTGGGGCTGGTGGTGCACTCGGCGCTCTGGGTCCCGTTGCCGATGCTTGGCCTTTCGCTGCTGCTCGACGGGCCCGCCGCCGTGGGCGATGCGCTTGCCACCCTGGGCCCGGAGACGTGGTGGGGTATTGCCTTCACCGCATTGGTGGCCTCGCTGGTTGGGTACAGCATCTGGAATACGCTGCTGGGCAAGTACCCCACGGCCAAGGTGGTGCCCTACACCTTGTTGATTCCCGCCATCGGGATGGGCAGCGCCGCCCTGGTGCTCCACGAGTATCCCAATGCGCTGGAAATCGCCGGGGCCGCGGTGCTGGTGCTGGGGGTTGCCGTCGGGACGTTGCGGTTTGGAAAGGCGAGGCCAGAAGCGGCGCCCGCGCCGCGGGAGAGGCCGGAAAACGACGCCGTGGCCGAACACACGTGAGGAAACGGATGAGAGTTTTCCGGGGCCCGGAACCCCGGGTTCACGGGCCCCGAACCGGTGAACATGAGAACGCGTGAGGCGATTATGAGAACGCCCTCATCGACCGTTCACCCTTTGCTCATTTGAGCCGCTTTGACTAGGAGCAACGCAAGCCACCGAGCCCCTTGAAAAGGAACCCAGCAGATGAGCATCAGCCCCAGCCTTGAAACCGAAACCTTCGAAGCCAACGCAGCCCTTGCGGCGGCCGAAGGCCGACTGCGCCACCTGAAACTCGATGCACAGCGCGCGCTGAAGATCCGCGCCGCCTACACCACCCGCTTCGTGGCCACCGAGTTCTCCAAGAACGCCGAGGACTTCCACCTCGTCGCCGGGGCGGATGTCACCCCGCAGCCCGGGGACGTGGTCATCGCCCGCGTCGCCGAGATCGGCAAGCACACCCGCCTCGAGTCCCCGGTCTCCCGCCGCCAGCTGATGTTCGTCGGCCAGGAAATCATGGTCGCCTACGGCAACCGCTACGCCCCGGACCAGTTCCTGGCGCACGTGCCGGACTCCCTGGAGCCCTGCCACCTGGTGGCCGGCGGCGGCCTGGCCGGGTACGTCACCGAAATGCACGCCTCGATCGACGCCGCCACGGCCATCGAGCCCATCGGCCTGCTGGCCACCAAGAACGGCGTGGTCAACCTGCGCGACTTCGCGCCGCTGCAGGTCGGCACCCCGTCGCTGGCAGCGCTGCGCGCCGTAGGCACCGTGCGCCCGCCGGTCATCGCGGTGCTGGGCACCTCGATGAACTCCGGCAAGTCCACCACCTTGGGCTGCCTGGTCAACGGACTGTCCAACGCCGGGCTCAACGTGGCCGCGGGCAAGGCCACCGGCACCGGGGCGGGCAACGACCCGAACCTGTTCATCGACGCCGGCGCGTTCCCGGTCTGCGACTTCACCGACTTCGGCTACCCCACCACCTTCAAGCTCGCCTACGAGCAGGTCCGCGACCTGCTGGCCGCGATGATCGACGAACAGGCCGCCTCCGGCGCCGATGTGGTCGTCATCGAGATCGCCGACGGCCTGTACCAGGGCGAGACCTCCCGGTTGCTGCGCGACCCGCTCTTCGCCGCCTACGTGGACACCGTGGTGTTCTCCGCCCAGGACGCCCTGGGTGCCCGGGCCGGGCTGGACGTGCTGCAGGACGCGGCGGTGCCGGTTGCCGCGGTCTCCGGCCTGCTCACCGCCTCCCCGCTGGCGACCGCCGAGGCCGCCTCCCGGCTCGACGTCCCGGTCATCGACACCTACGCCCTGTGCCGCCCCGAGGTCGCCACCGCCCTGATCCCGGTGCGCGCCGCCTCGCTGTGAGCGGCCTCGAGGCCCTGAGGCAGGGGCAGCGCGGACCAACCACGCAACCGCTGGACATCGTGCCCGCCGCCAGCGAACGCGAACCGGCCGCGCGCCTGCCGAAGCTGGTCACCGGGAAACGCCGCGGACTCTTTGCCGCGCTGCTGGCCCTGGCCATCGGCTGCGGCGCGCTCGGGGTCGCCATCGCCCTGCTGGTTGGCGCACTGGTGGGCGGGGGCGCGGTGCTGCCGATGTCCCTGGGCATCGGGGCACTGATCCTGGTGCTGGGCTACGGCCGCTACCTGGAACGGGTGCTGGCCGAAAAGCTCGGGCAGCACTACGTGGCCCAGCTGAGGCTCTCGCTGATCTCCCACTCGCTGCTGGCCGCCAAGGTCCCCTCGGTGGGCATCACCGTGGCCCGGGCCAGCAACGACCTCTCCTCGGTGCGGAACTGGGTGGCCCAGGGCATCGCCCCGCTGCTGGCCGGCATCCCGCTGGTGCTCATTTCGATGGCCGGGCTCTGGATGCTTCATCCGGTGCTGGCACTGGCACTCGGGCTGCCGGTGCTGGTGCTGGCCGGCGCCCTGCTGTTGCTGGCGAAGCCCGCCTACGAGCGGGCGCGGACCCTGAGGCGGCACCGCGGGAACCTGGCCGCGCGCATTGCCGACACCGTTGCAGCCTCCTCCGCCGTGGTCGCGGCCGGCGGAGTGGCACGCGAGCTGTCCCGGGTGGAATCCAGCGGCCAGAAGGTCGTGGACGCCGCGGTGTCGCGGGCCCGGCTGGCGGCGGTGCTGCGCGCCTGTTCGCTGGGCATGCCCCTGCTGGCCACCGCCGTGGTGGTGCTGGTTTCGCGCAACGCGGCCCTGGACGCCGGACACATCTCCACCGCACTGACGCTGCTGGGGCTGTGTGCAGCCCCGGTGGGCGAGTGGGGACGCATCGTGGAATACCGGCAGAACTATCGGGCGGCGTCCCGGATCATTGCCCCGCTGTTGCGGGAGGAAAGCGCGCTGGCGGCGGGCCCGGTGCTGCGCCAAAAGGCCCAGCGGGCCGCGGCGCAGATCCAGGCCTCGCGGGTCGAGGGGTTGTGGCTGCACGGCGTGGACATCGGCGGAAAGCCGGTCCCGGAGCTGCGGGCCGAGCCCGGCGAACGGATCCGGATGACCGGAGCCGACGCGAAGTTGCGCGGAGAGCTGTTCAGCGTGCTGGCCACCGCGCGCACGCAGGCCGGTCCGATCCTCGGTGACCTCGGTGACGATGTTGCCCATCGCGGGCAGTGCTACGTGGTGGCCGGCGTGATTCCCGGGTCGGTGAATGAAAAGAAGCGGCGCCGGCTCATTGGTGCGGCCTTCGCCTCGATGGTGCCCGAGCGCGGCACCTTGCTGCGTGCCCTGCGCTACCGCCGACCCGACGCCGATCCGGCCAAGGCGCTGGCGCTGGCTGCGCGTCTGGGACTGGACGCGGCATCGCTGGAGCACGGCCAGGACACGCACCTGCGCCGCGGCGGGGCGCCGCTTGATGCCACGCAGCGCGCGGGACTCATGGTCGCCCGGGCCATGCTCGGCTCCCCGCCGTTGCTGTTGCTCAACGAGATCGACGGCCACCTGGACTCAGCCGCCCGCGGGCAGCTCGAACAAATGCTCGACGGGTACCGTGGCGTGGTGATCGTGTGCTCCGACTCCGAGTGGTGCGCGGGATACCGCCCGTGGGACCTGGACGGCCCGGCGGACTGATCGAGGACCGGCCGGGGAATCAGCGCAGGGGAGCGGTGAAGGCCATCGCTGCCCCGACGCATTCCTCGATGCTCCGCTCCGGGTGGAAGACCTGGCGGTCCCGGCCCAGGATGAGCGTGGCCCCGAACAACGCGGTGGCCAGCGCGTCAAGGTCGGGCACCGGATGCCCGGCCGGGGCCGCGTCGGCCAGGCGGGACAGGGCCGTGCGGACCATCCCGATGACGTCGTTGCGCATCTGTGCCAGCGCCCCTGCCCATTGGCTGTCGGACTGCCATTGCTCGGAAATCCAAAGCTGCGAGAAGGCAGGGTATTCGGCAATGAATTCCAGGGCCTCGGCAACCATCAGCCGCAACCCGGCGTCCGGGTCCGCGTGAGTGGTGCCGGGCTCGAGGCGTTCGAACAGGATGGCAATGCCGTAGTTCAGCAGCTCGCCAATAAGCTCGTTCTTGGACCCGAAGTTGTAGTAGACGGTGCCCTTGGAGACTCCCGCGGCCTTGGCGATCTCATCCACGCTCACCTGCTGGTGCCCGCGGGCGCCGATCAATTCCATGGAGGCGGTGAACAGCCGGTGCTTGGAGTCGGTCGCGCGCACCCGGGGCCGGGGCGTGGTGTTCTGGCTCATGCGCTTAGCTCCGGATGCAGTGTTTTCAGGGACCAGGTCTTGTGCAATCGTACCGCCACGGTGCTGGCCACCAGGCCCAGCACGGTGTAGCCGACCAGCCCCGCGACGATGGGTCCGAGCACCGAGAGGTCGGCCCCGTACATCAGGTGGCGCAGGCCCGTGACCACGTGGCCCATGGGCAGCCAGCGGTGTGCCACGTGCAGTGCCTCGGGGGTGGTTTCCCAGGGGAAGGTGCCCCCGGAGGAGACCAGTTGCAGCACCATGAGCACCAGCACCACCATCTTGCCCGGGGTGCCGGCTAACGCGCAGATGCCCTGGATGATGGCGGTGAAGGCCATGGAAGCCAGCAGGAACAACCCCCAGGTCATCCACGGGTGGGCGGTGTCCAGCCCCAACCCGTAGAGCACCACGGCGTAGAGGATGGTGCCCTGGAGCATCGAGATGCCCAGGAACGGCAGCCAGCCACCGATCGCGATCTTCCAGTTCGCGGCGTTGGAGGCCAGCGCGCGCTTGGTGATCGGGCGCATGATCTGCACCAGGATGAACGCGCCGATCCAGATGGCCAAGGTCATGAAGAACGGGGCGAGCCCCTCGCCGTAGACCCCGGCCTTGGCCTGGTCGGTGCGCTTGATGTCCACCGGGTCCCCGATGACCGAGGAGACCTGTTCCCGTGAGGAGGCGTCCGGGTTGGGCACCTCGGAGGTTCCGTCGGCCAGCTTGGTGGACAGTTCCCCGGAGCCGTCGCGCAGTTCGGTGGCGCCGTCGCCCAGCTCGCCCACGCCGGTGCCCAGTTTCTTCGCGCCCGAGGCCAGCACGCCGGTTCCCTCGTGCAGGGTGTCGGCACCCTCGGCCAGCGCACCGGCCCCGGAGTCGAGCTTCTTCGCCCCGGCCAGTGCATCGTGTTGTCCCTCGGCCAGGGTGCCGGCCCCGTCGGCGAGGAGCTGGGCACCGCCGTTGAGCTTGGACGCGCCGGCCGCGGCATCGGAAATGCCCGTCTTCAAGGCAGGCATGGCCCCGGCCAGCTGATGGGTTCCGTCAGCGAGCGTGGACAGTCCTCCGGAGAGTTCCTTCGCGCCGGCGGCGACATGGGCGGACCCGTCGGCGAGCGCGGAGATCTGCGACCGGGCGGTGGTCAGCTGCTTCTTGGTGTCGGCGACCTGGCCGGCCACGCCGCTGGAGGCCGCCGCGTCCGTGACGTCCTTGCGCACGGTCTCTGCCTGTTCGGGGGTCAAGACCCCGGCCTCGACCAGGGTGTCCAGCCGGGTAAACAGCGTTTCGGTGGCCGAATCAATGCGGCTCTCGGCATCCTTCTCCAAGGCCGTGAGCGTCTCGGCCGCCTGGGCGACCTTGTCATCCAGGGCTTTGTTGCCGGCAGCGACCTGGGCGGCGCCGGAGGAAAGCTTCTTGGAGGCGTCGGCGGCCTTTTGCGCCCCGTCATCGAGCTGCGCCGTCTTGGCAGGAAGCGAGGAGGTCTTGGCCTTCAGTTCCCCAAGCCCGTCGTCGAGGTCCTTGGTGCCCGCGGCCAGGGTTCCGGCACCGTCGGCAAGCTTGTCCGCGCCGTTGTCCAGCTTCCTTTGCCCTGCCACCAGCGAACCGGTGCCATCGTGCAGGGTATCGGCCCCGTCCGCCAGATCTCCTGCACCGGAGTCGAGCTTGGTCGCCCCGTTGCCTAGTGTTTTCGTGCCATCGGCCAGGGAAGTGACCCCAGCGGAGAGTTTCACGGTGCCGGTGTGCAGTTCGCCGGCGCCGTCGGCGGCCTTGGCCATGGAGGTGTGGATGTCCGAGAAGCCGGTCAGCAGGGCATCGGCGGTCTGGGTGCCGACCTCCTTGGCCACGGTGTTGTGGACCTGCCCGGCGAGCTTGTCGGCGAAGGTGCCGACCATGTAGTTGTTGGCGTCATTGGTGGTGATCTTCAGGATGCCCTGCTTGGCCTTCTCGAAATCGCCGGGGGAGGCGAGGTTGGCGGAGAAGTCCTGGGGGATCGTCATGGCGAAGGCGTAGTCGCCGGCCGCGACCCCCGCATCCGCCTCGGCCTCGGAATCGACCACGCTCCAGCCAAAGCTCCCGTCCTCAAGCAGTTCGGCGGTGACGTCGTCGCCGACCTTCAGCTCCTTGCCGTCCTGCGCGGAACCGGTGTCGAGGTTGACGATGGCCGCCTTGACGTTGTGCAGGTGTGCGTACGGGTCCCAGTTCGCGTAGAGGTACAGGGCGCCATAGAGCAACGGGACCAGGCACATGGCGATGATGGCAATCCGCGGCAGGCGCCCGGAGGTCATGCGCTTGAGTTCGGAAAGGGCCAGGCGCAACGTGGTCATGATTCTTCCTTCGGTGCGGTCAAATGCGAGGTGGGTGCCGCGGCATCGGCGTCATCGGCGAGGCCCCGGGCAGTCACTGGGGATGCCTCGGCGACCGGCTCCCCGGGGCTCTCCCCGGGTGCGGCGGTCGCCTGGTCTTCCGTATCGAGGTTCGCCGCGGGTTCCGGAGCAACCGCCAGCTTGTCTTGCACCCGGCCGGCCCTAGCCGTCGACCCGCCCCAATTCGCCGGGATGCGCTGGACGACCGCCACCACGGCCGGGGCACGGCGCCCGGTGGCCACCGATTGCAGATAGTGGAACCAGTCGTCCTCGGGGATGCCATGGCGGTCGGGGGAATCGAAGACCAGCATCTCGACGCCGCGGTCCTCGAGCGCCAAATGGGTCAGTAATCCGAGGCGTGCGAGCGGGTCGATGGCGTCGAGCCATTCATTGGCCAGCTCGTCCATGTGGTGTTTCCTGATCCAGGCATCGATCCCGCTTCGCCGCCAGATCGGTCCGGGCTGCAGCGCAAGGTCCTCGGCCACGAGGTCGCGCACCCGGAGGTGTGCCTCGGGTTCGTTGATTTCCGGGGAATCAACCAGTGCGCTGATGCGCCGTACCGCGCCCAGGGTGGAATTGCCCGACCAGCTCACCGTTCCCTCGGTGGGGCGCATGCGGGCACTGAGGCCCAGTGCAAGTGCGGTGCGGGTCGGCTGGGGCACCGCCTGGACCAGCAGGAGTTCGCCGCGCGCAACGGCGAGGCTCGTTGGATGCAGGAGGGGCAGGTGGCGGCCGGCAATGGCCAGGCTATCGGCGATAAGCACGATTAGAGCATAAACTGAACTGACCGGTCAGTTCAAATAGCGTGGGTGTCTGGTTCGCCACGAATCTCGTTCCCACGGGTGGGCCAATGACACAATCAAGCATCTTTTGGCCACCGGGCTCCGCAGGGACAGGGACGCGGGAGAAGATGGGGATATGGGCAAGAGATTTTGGGTTGGCGGCTATTCCCCGGACGGCGGCGGGACGAGCCTGGGCATCCGGGCCATCGAGATCAGCCGCGGATTGCTCACAGATCTCGGCCTGGCCCACGCCGCTGATTCACCTTCGTGGCTGGCAACCCACCCGAAGCTTCCAGTGCTGTATGCGGCACTGGAACACCGCGGCGAGATCGCCGCGTACCGAATCCTGGACAAGGACAAGCTTGAGCCCCTGGGCAAGCCCGTGGCTGCCGGTCCGATGGTGTGCCATTTGGCCGTCGCCGGCGCCGGAACCGTGTTGATTGCCAGCTGCTACGGTGACGGGCGGGTGCTGGCTTACCCGATCAAAACGGACGGCTCGCTGGCCAAGCCCACCATTGCGCCGGCATCGGCCGACCCCTTTGCCAGCCCTGGTCACCACCCGAGGGCCTCCCGTGCTCACCAAGGCACGGTGCTGCGCTCCGGCAAGATCGTCACCACCGACCTGGGCCACGATTCACTGCGGATGTGGGACCTGGTGGGAGGGGAGTTGCGGCTGCACCGGCAAGTCGCCTTGCGCAAGGGGGACGGCCCGCGCCACCTGGTGGAGCATCCATCGGGGCTCATCTACGTGGTCACTGAACACAGCGCCCAGGTCATTGCGCTGGCCATCAACGCCGCGGGTGAATGGCAGGAAGTGTCGCGCGAATCCCTGGGCGACGGCATCCTCGCCGGCGAGCACTTTCCCGCGGAGATATCCCTGGACCGGCACACCAACAAGCTATACGTAGGGGTGCGTGGAGCCCGGGCCATTTCCGTGCTGGAGCTCAAAGGCGGACGGCCCGTCGTCCTGGGAGCCGTGCCGTGTGCGGGCGAGTGGCCGAGACATCATCTGCAGGTAGGGAACTCGCTATTGGTGGCCAACCAACTCTCGAACACCATAGAGGTCCTCGGATTGGGTCCAGAAGACGGCTTGCCACTCAAGCACCTGAACTCGCTGGCACTGGATAGCCCCACCTGCATCGTCGCGCAAATACCGAACTAGGCGAGCGGAGACCGAGCCGACTCCCCGCTGGATCCGTGCATGTCGATGGCCGGGCTTGGGTATTGTGTGTGGCGGAACCAGGGATGCCGCGGCATCCCGCCGATCGCCGACCTCACCGCAAGCCGGGGAACTAAGACAGTGAAGGGAAGCCATGAACCGCTGGTCGCGCGCACGGTGGTGGCTATTGGATTACGCATATGCCGGTTGGCGGCAATTCATGTCGTTGGTCCGCCGCGAAAGCCCCGCCTCGTACCGAAACGGCGACGCGTCGCTTCCTGCCATTGTGTTGCTCCCCGGAGTGTACGAAACCTGGCTTTTTCTTGAGCCGGCAGCCTCGCGGCTCAACAAGGCAGGGTACCGAGTGTTCACTGTCCCTGAATTGGGAATCAACAAGCGTCCGGTGCCCGAGTCCGCGCAGATCGTGCGGCGGCGCCTCGCAGATCTTCACCGGGAACATGGGATCAACGAGTGCCTTTTGCTGGCCCACAGCAAGGGTGGCTTGACGGGCAAGCACGCAATGCTCGACGTGCTGTTATCTCAGAAGACCGATATGAAGTCGGCACCTGGCTCGGAGATCCAGATCCTGGGTCTGGTGGCCATTGGAACGCCATTTGCCGGCTCTATCTATGCCAAATACCTGTTCTCGCGCACGCTGCGCCACTTTTCGCCAACGAACGCAGTCCTTGTCTCACTCCAGGCGCAGGAAGAGGTCAATGACCGGATCGTTTCCATTTATCCGGAATTTGATCCGCACATTCCCGTTGGCAGTGCCCTTGTCGGTGCGAGGAACGTGAGGCTTCAAGTTGCAGGGCATTTCCGCTCGCTGAGCGAACCGGTCCTGCTGGCTGCCGTCGATGAAGCCGTGGCTTTCCTGGCACTGGATACTTGAGGGCCGGCGTATAGGCAGTCGAGCCGGAAATGAAGAGAGCCGCAATCTTTCGATTGCGGCTCTCTTCATATGAGTGCGCCCAAAGGGATTCGAACCCCTGACCTTCTGTTCCGTAGACAGACGCTCTATCCAGCTGAGCTATGGGCGCATATTCGGTTTTGATCCTGCCTCGCGGCTTGACCTCGAACAACTATACATACCTTTGGCGTGTTGGTCGATTCAGACACGATATTCGTGCGCGAACTCACGCTTCCCGTGGCGATCCGGGGCATGTACTGCTGAACCTGGGGAAACCGGCTTCGAGTGGAAACCGTTTCCTTGGGACAAGGCGGCGGGCCGGATTCGGCAATAGCGGTGTTGACGGCTCCCTGGCCGAAGAGCATTTCATGCGCAAAAGAGGTGACGAAAAGGAAGGCGCAAGAAAAGGGAGAAGTGGTGGTCACGCCCGTGGAGAACACCATCAAGCCGCCCGCCCGCCCCGCCCGTACCGAGGCAGGCTTCATCGGCGACAGGTTCGGTGACGGCCCGACTCTCGAGCGGCCTGGCCGGTGATTAAAGCAGAAAAGCCACGATTTCTCGTGGCTTTTCTCATTGGTGCGCCCAAAGGGATTCGAACCCCTGACCTTCTGTTCCGTAGACAGACGCTCTATCCAGCTGAGCTATGGGCGCATATTCTGTATTTGGTACCAACCTCGCGGTTCGACCTCGAATAACTATACAGAGGAATGTCGCCCGCGCAAAATCCAGGGGCATTCGAGATGAAAGGTTTCAGGGAGGCTTTTCATGAAGTATACCGGTCTACGTGACCTTCGTCACTTCTCGCGTTTAGGGGCAAATGGGCAAAGCCCGAAATGCCGGGGTTTTCGGCTTAACTAAATCATTTTCCGGGTTTTTTGGCGATATGGGTCACAGGGGCTCTGGAGATCGGCCCCATAGCATCGACATATTGCAAATTCAGCCCAATGGAGGGAATGGACATGAGCGAGAGCTCGGACCAGAAGGTCATCGACGCAGCACCGACAACGCATTCAAAGCTTGCCGCTTGGGTGCAGGAAATCGCGGAACTGACGAAGCCTGACCATGTCTATTGGGTGGATGGCACGCAGGAGGAGAACGATCGCCTGACCGCTGAACTGGTTGCCGGTGGCACGCTGCAGAAGCTCACCGATCCTTCGTTCCCCAACTCCTTCGCTGCATTCTCGGATCCCAAGGACGTGGCCCGGGTTGAGGAACGTACGTTCATCTGCTCGGAAAACGAGAAGGACGCCGGCTTCACCAACAACTGGGAAAGCCCGGTCAAGATGAAGTCGATGCTCAAGGGCCTGTTCGATGGCGCCATGCGCGGTCGAACCATGTACGTCATCCCATTCGTCATGGGACCGCTGGACGCGGAGCAGCCGCAGTACGGCGTCGAGCTCACCGACTCCGCCTATGTTGTCGCATCCATGCGCATCATGGCCCGCATTGGCAATGACGTGCTGCGAAAGATGGAAGCCGAGGAAGCCTTCTTCGTCCCCGCGCTGCACTCTGTCGGCGCCCCGTTGGCTCCCGGCCAAGACGACGTGGCATGGCCGTGCAACGAAGACAAGTGGATCGTGCACTTCCCCGAAGAACGCTCCATCTGGTCCTACGGCTCGGGCTACGGCGGAAACGCCCTGCTCGGCAAGAAGTGCTACGCGCTGCGCATCGCCTCGGTGATGGCTCGCGACGAGGGCTGGCTGGCCGAGCACATGCTCATCCTCAAGCTCACCAACCCGGAAGGCAAGAGCTACAACGTCGCCGCCGCCTTCCCGTCCGCCTGCGGCAAGACCAACCTGGCCCTGCTGGATCCGACCATTGACGGCTGGAAGGCCGAGACCCTTGGCGATGACATCAACTGGATGCGCATCGGCAAGGAAGGCGAGCTTCGCGGCGTCAACCCGGAATACGGCCTGTTCGGCGTCGCTCCGGGCACCGGTTGGTCCACCAACCCCAACGCCATGCGCGCCATCACCAAGGGCAACTCCATCTTCACCAACGTTGCGCTCACCGACGAAGGCGGCGTGTGGTGGGAAGGCATGACCGACGAGGCCCCGGCGCACCTGACCGACTGGTTGGGCAACGACTGGACCCCGGACTCCGGTCGTCCCGCCGCACACCCGAACTCCCGCTTCTGCACCCCGATCTCGCAGGTCGACATGCTGGCCCAGGAGTACTACAGCCCGGACGGCGTCGAGATCCACGCGATCCTCTTCGGCGGACGTCGCAAGACCACCATTCCCTTGGTGACCCAGGCACGTAGCTGGACCAACGGCATCTTCATGGGCTCGACCCTGTCCTCGGAAACCACGGCTGCAGCCGCCGGCGCCGTGGGCGTGGTTCGTCGCGACCCCATGGCCATGCTTCCCTTCATCGGCTACAACGCCGGTGACTACCTGAATCACTGGGACTCCATCGAATCCAAGGCCAACCCGGAACGCCTGCCCAAGATCTTCCTCGTCAACTGGTTCCGTCGCAACGCCGAGGGCGGCTTCGCGTGGCCCGGGTTCGGGGACAACTCCCGCGTGCTGAAGTGGGCCATCGATCGCATCGAGGGCAAGGCCGACGCCGTCGAGACCCCCATCGGATTCGTGCCGACCGGCGACTCGATCGACCTGACCGGGCTGGACATGACCCCAGCAGACGTCGACGCCGCAGTGGCAGTGGACAAGGGTGAATGGGCCACCGAGCTGGCCAGCATTGAGGAATGGTACGCAAAGTTCGGCGAGGCGCTTCCGGCGTCGCTGCGCAGCGAACTCGATGGACTGAAGGAGCGCATGGGGGCCTAGGCTTCCCCGCGCAGACGGCAGTTCTCCAGGGCCCCGTTTTCATCGCCCGCCTCCCCGGTTACGGGAAGGCGGGAGCGATGAGGACGGGGCCCTTCCGCTACCCCGCGACAAGGCCTGCCTTTCTCGTCATCGCCGGTGGTGGGGCACGCCTTTAGCCGATGGGATCCGGTATTAAGTGCGTGGCTGCTGGAACAATCCCCTAGGGGATGTGTCAGGATGAAAGTATGATTCTTGCGCGTTTGATCCTCGGGCTCTTGAGTTTGGCGCCCATGACCGGGTACGAACTGAAGAAGCACTTTGACTCGTCCATCAATCATTTCTGGAACGCCGACAAGGCACAGATCTACCGCACCCTGGCCCAACTGGTGAAGGACGGCCACGCGACCGTGACCACCATTGCCCAGCGAAATTATCCGGACCGCCAGGAACACCACATCACCGACCAGGGTCGCCGGGAGCTCGTGGAATGGCTGGGTGGCGAGGTCACCGCCCACACGCCTCGCGAGCCGTTCCTGGCCCGGGTGTTCTTTGCCGCGGAACTCGATCGCGACTCGGTGTTGGAGATGATCCAGTCCCGACGCGAGGCGACGCAAGAGGTATTGGACGACTACCTCTCCCAGCGTGAGGACATTGACATGAGAGCAGCAGCCGACCGCCGCAGCTTCCTGATGGCGGCAACCCTGGACAACGGAATCCGCCACGCATCGGCCGAACTCGAATGGCTGGACGCCGTGACTGAGTACCTACCATGAACCGCCACGAGCACCCCGCCGACGGTGATGCCGGAACCGACGAGGAATTCGTGGACCGTTCCTTCGCGGACGAGCCCACCGCTGCCGGCAAGCCGGCTAAGGCCCCCAAGGAAGATCGTCCGGCCAAGGCGACATCCCCGAAACGCGAACCAAAGGAACGCAAGCCGCGCCCCGATCCGCAGCCAACGTCCAAGACTGCCGCCAAGGACGCCGTGAAGCCCGAGGCGAAGAAGGCCGTGCCAGCCGCTGCCGAGGCGCCGAAGGCCCCGGCCGAAGCCGCCGCCATGCAGGAACCCGCGAAACCCTCCGGTGAAGTGTCCCGGACCGCTGTCCGGGACAAGGCCTCCGACACCCACAAGCCGGTGCGCCCTGCCAAGGCCCCGAGACAATCCAGGCCGACGGTCCCGCACACACGCACCGAGCCTGAGGCTGCGGCGGCGCCGGGCACCGAATCAAGGCAGGCGTCCTCACCGGCACCGCGTGATCCCGGCGCGTACCCGGAGTTCCATGCGCCCACACGCCCGCGCCGGGACGGCAAGGCCGCGCAGACCATCGTCTTCCTGCACGGCGGCAACGTCGCGAACTGGACCTGGGACCCCCAGGTGCGGGCCTTTGGGGACTACGAGGTCCTCACCCCGCACCTTCCCGGCTTCGGCGCCCGGGCCCAGGAGGACTGGGCGGGGCTCGACAGCGCCGCCGACGACGTGGCAGCCGTCATTGCCGACGAGGTCTCCAACGGCGGTGCCCACCTCGTGGGCCTGTCCCTGGGCGGTGTCGTGGCACTGCGCGTGTTGGCCAGGCACCCGGAACTCGTCGAATCATTGCTGATTTCCGGCGTCCCGGCCGCAGGAGTCTCGGCTTCCATGCGGACCATGAGCCGGATGCAACTTCGCCTCTTCGGCAGCGAATGGTACTGGCGCTTCCAGGCCGGCGCCTACGGCATGGTCGCCGACGAGAAGGAACTCTTCACCGAACACGGCACGCACCTGCGTGCCGACAACATGCGCGCCATCATGGACGAGGTGGATCCCGGCGGCGTCCCGGACAAGCTCGGGAACTACAAGGGACCCGTGCTGGTGATTGCCGGAAGCAAGGAACCCAAGCTGGTGGCCAAGTCCTTCCCGGCCCTGGCCCGCGCCCTCCCGCAGGCCGAGTTCCGCACCGCCGTGGGCATGCACCACCAGTGGAACATCGAAGATCCCATCCTCTTCAACGCCACTGTGCGGGCCTGGATCGAAAAGCACACCGCCCACCCTCGCTTGCAGGAGCCCGGACAGTAGGATCACGCGCTGCTCACGGATGGCCGCGGGAGCCCGAAAATCGAAGGCCGTCACCGAACGATCGGTGGCGGCCTTCGCCATGGCCGGGACGGGCTTGAACGTGCTTATTGAGATCTCGCCTGGGGATTCGAGATCTCTAGTTAAAATTCCTGTCCGACTACCTTGAGTTTGTAAATCTGACTAGGCCCACTTCGACACCGAGTCTCACTTTTGCGAGGTCGCCTATAGGCTCGGGATACTGTCGATAATCGGTTCGAAGAGATTCGAACAGGGGTCTGCCCCGACGATGGCGATGTTCATCATTGTGACTGAAAAGAACGAACGCGAAATCGCAAACAACAAAAGTGCGAATGAGTAAGCGTTTGGAACACCCGTAGCCCTCTCACCACGGGATGCGGTTTGCCGTCATCGAACCGAATTGGTCAGTTCTTGCGCAATCGCAAAGGCCGCCACCGAGTTATCGGTGGCGGCCTTTGCCCCCCCAAGCGGGTTCCGCTGATATGCCTATCGCCGCGGGACCCGTGGCTTCCCAGTCGTTAGGCGGCGAGCCACAGATCGGGGCCGAAGACCTCGTAGTGGATGTTCGTGGCGGGGATTCCCGCCTCGATGGCCTGCGAGCGGACCGCGCGCATGAACGGCAGCGGGCCGCACAGGTACAGGCGGGCATCGGTCGGCAGCTCCAGGTTGGCCAGGGACATGTAGCCCTCGGCGGCTTCGGTGTCCTCGGCCTTGGCGCTGATGTCCTCGAGCCACAGCTTCAGTTCGGCGTTGGGCAGGGACTCGACGGATTCGAGCATCTGCTCCTTCAGCGCCCAGGCATCCTCGGTGGCCTCCGCGTGCAGCACCAGGACCTGGCGGTCAGAGCCTGCAGCGGCCAGGGTGGCCAGTGCGGAGGCGCTCGGGGTGCAGCCGATGCCTGCTGTGGCCAGGATGATCGGAGCGCCGGTGGTGTCGATGACCAGGTCGCCGTAGGGGTTGGAGAGCTCGATGACGTCCCCGACGCTCAGGTGCTGGTGCATGAATGGGGAGACCTCGCCGCCGCCGTCGAACTTGGTCGTGATCACGCGCTCGGTGGTGGAAGTGACGGAATCGCTGAGTGTGTACTGGCGGCACTGGCGCAATCCGTCCAGCAGCGGGACGCGGACCGAGACGAACTGGCCGGCCTTGGCGACGGTGACCGGGGTGTCGTCTGCCGGGACGAAGCTGAAGGTGATGGATCCTGTGCCGGCGGCTTCCTTGGACACAAGCTTCCAGTGGGTCCAGATCTTGTCGTTGGCCTGCTTGGCGTAGAGGCCCTTTTCGATCTTGATCAGCGCGTCGGCCATGAGCCAGTAGACCTCGGTCCATGCCTCTGCGACCTCGGGGGTCACCGCGTCGCCCAAGTCCTCGATGATCGCTGCGAACAGGTGCTCGTACACGATCGGGTACTGTTCCTCGACGATGCCCAGCGAGGTGTGCTTATGGGCGATTCGGGACAGAACGGCCTCCGGCAGGGTGCCCGGGTTGTTGACCAGATGCGTGGCGAATGCGGCGATTGATCCGGCCAGTGCCTGTTGCTGCATACCATTCTTCTGGTTTGCACGGGAGAAGAGTCCGTCCAGGAGCTCCGGGTGGGCTTCGAACAAGCGCTCGTAGAACTTGGGGGTGATGTGGGAAATGCGTTCGCCAATGATGGGTAGCGTGGCTTCGATGACCGGGCGGGACTTCTCGGAAAGCATCTTGTGGCTCCTGACGGAGGGTGATCGTTATCTTGTATCTGATATGCAAGATTGATAATTCAGTTCTACACGGAGTAGAAGTCGGAAGCAAATCGGCCCGTTGGTATGTGGGCCCGGGAGCGGTTCCCAGACAACCTGGACGGGAGCACCTCGCCCCAAAATATGAGGCGGCAGGCTGTTAGGGCAGCGCCGGGAAGGGGAGCAGTACGCTGGCGGAAGGCGAGGTGAGATCCCTTACGCACAAAAGGTCGAGCTCGGCATAGAACGCCTCCCGGGCCCGTCGAAGGGCACCGCGGAGCTTGCATCCAGCGAGCAGCGGGCAGGGGATACCGGCTTCGGAAACGCAATCGACGACATCCTCGCGGCCGTCAAGGTCGCGCATCAGGGTACCCACGCGCAGCCTCAAGCCCTGGTCGGTGATTTGCGAACCGCCATAGCGTCCTCGCGCCACGTCCAGGGCGCCGCGGTTGCGCAGTTCCACAATGGCCTTCGCCACGTGGTTGTAGGGCACCCCGATTTGCTCGGCGATTTCCTTGGTGGTGACCTGTTGGTCGCGACGGGAGCCGAGAAACATCAAGGTGCGCAGGCACACGTCCGCAAAGGCGCTGAGTTTCACGTGTTCCATTGTCGCAGGTGTTGGCCCTCCGTGCCGCGGGCTGTGCCGAGGTGCACAGTGGGCCGGCGGCGTGCGACATCTGGTTTCCCTGAATACCTGTACAAAGACCTGTGGCCCAGAGCCCGGATTAGCGGGTTCCGGGCCACAGACAGGAAAGCAATGGTGGGGGCTAGGCCCAGACCTGGATCTGGCCGCCCTCGGCGCTGGGCTCGGAGAATTCCCAGATGCCGGTTTCCGGATCCGGCGCGGTGTACGGCTGCACGATGGCAATCGAAGCTCCGGCGCGGTGTTCGGCCAGTACATGGACCGCGTCCATGCCGTCATCGAGCAAGGTGACATCCGAAACGAAGGCGACGGCGTTGAAGGAATCGCGCTGGTCGGCCAGTAGCTGGACCAGGTCCTTCATCATCACCTCGGCGTCGATGTCGGCTTCGGGATCGTCCAGGTCCTCGGTGGGCTGGACGGCCAGCAAGCGCAGTTCGGGCTCGGCGTTTTCTTCGGTGGCGGGCTCAACGGCGATGGCGAAGGGAAGGAACACGCCCTGTTCTTCCAGCTGCTCACGTGCGACACCCAGGGCGGTGCCCAGGACCTTGTTCAGTTCCGCCTGGGCGGCTTCGTCGAGTTCAGTGATCTTGTTTTCGGGGGTGCTCATGCGTTGCTCCTGACGATATCCAGAACTCCGTCACGGACGAGTTCCATGGTCTTTCGGTCAATGGCTTCCCCGTTGTAGCGGAGGAAGGGTTCGGTGTTGGAGGGACGGAGGTTGAACCAGAACGAGCCATCGGCTGCCGTCACGGTCGTCCCGTCCATGGTACCCACAACGGTCTCTCGATTCGCCAGATCCGGATGGCAGGGCGGGCAGACCAGGCCACTTCGATCGGCGTTGTGTTCGTACCCGTTGGCAAATTCCGCGAGCACGCGGGCCACGGCCCCTGCCTTGTCCTCGACCTCGGAGTTGATCTCCCCGGAGGAAACATAGGGCTCGTACTCGGCGGCGAAGTCGCTCAGTGCGGTGTCCTGGTGGCCTAGTGCCGCGAGCACATGCATCGCGGCCAGCATGCCGGTGTCAGCGTTGTAGAAGTCGCGGAAGTAGTAGTGGGCGGAGTGCTCCCCGCCGAAGACCGCACCTTCGGCGGCCATGACGGCCTTGATGAAGGAGTGGCCCACGCGGGTGACCACGGGGCGGCCGCCGGCCGCGGTGACTGCCTCGGGCACGGCGCGGGAAGTGATCAAGTTGTGGATGACCACCGGGGTTTCCTCGCCCGCTGCTTGCGCGCGCGCGATCTCGCGCACCGCCACCAACGCGGTGATGGCCGAGGGGGAGACAGGCTCGCCCTTTTCGTCGATCACGAAGCAGCGGTCGGCGTCGCCGTCGAAGGCCAGGCCGATGTCGGCGCCGTGTTCGAGCACCGCGGCCTGCAGGTCGCGCAGGTTCTCGGGTTCCAGCGGATTGGCCGGGTGGTTGGGGAAGGTGCCGTCGAGCTCGAAGTACATCTCGATGATTTCCAGCGGCAAACCCGGCAGCAGGGTGTCGCCCAGCACCGCGGGGGTGGTGAGCCCGCCCATGCCGTTGGCGGCGTCCACCACGACCTTCAGCGGGCGGATGCCCGACAGGTCCACCAAGGAGCGCAGGTAGTCGGCGTAGCCGGCTAGCACGTCGAGCTCGCCGACGGTGCCCTCGGGGGCCTCGGTGGACACCGGAAGGCCCTCCTCGAGGTAGCTCTGGGCCAGGTCGCGGATGTCAAAGAGCCCGGTGTCCGAGGACACCGGCACGGCACCGGCCTTGGCCATCTTGATGCCGTTGTAGGCGGCGGGGTTGTGGCTCGCGGTGAACACCACCCCGGCGCAGTTCAGCGACCCGGCGGCGAAGTAGAGCTCGTCGGTGGAAATCAGCCCCAGCATCTTCGGGTTGGCGCCGCGGTAGGCAGCCCCGCGCGCGAAGGCGGCGGCGAACTCTGGAGAGGAAGGGCGCATGTCCCCGCCCACCAGGACGTCCTGTCCGGCCAGGCCCAGCACGTCGACAAATGCGGCGCCAATGGCCTCGACCGCCTCGGCCGTAATAGTGGCCCCGACGATACCGCGCACGTCGTAGGCCTTGAAGGACTCAGAAAGATCGATTTCCACACTCACATCCATGAGCTTATCGGGTTGGCATGGTGCGGCGCGGATTTGAGTCATCGAAGGTGAGTAGTTCCATAGGCCGCGGTTGCCTGCGGTGCGGTCAAGTGTCGGCGGACACTGGAATACTGGGGGCCATGGACGCCTACACACCCAGCATCGATTCGGACTTGCGCTCCGCTGCCACCGCCATCCTGCGTTCCTTGGTGGGCAGGGACGACGCCGATTTTCACGACGGGCAGTTCGAGGCCATTGAGGCCCTGGTTGCCGGGGGACGCCGCGCCCTGGTGGTGCAGCGAACGGGCTGGGGAAAATCGGCCGTGTACTTCGTGGCATCGCTGCTGCTGCGGGCCCGCGGCGCCGGGCCGACGCTGATAGTCTCCCCGCTGCTTGCGCTGATGCGCGACCAGGTGGCCGCGGCGTCCCGTGCCGGGGTGCGGGCCGAGGCCATCAACTCCGCCAACGCCCTTGACTGGCAGTCAATTGCCCAAAAGCTCGACAACGACGAACTGGACGTGCTGCTGGTGTCCCCGGAGCGACTGAACAACCCGGTCTTCCGCGACACCCAGCTGCCCGCGCTGGTGGCGCGGATGGGGCTGCTGGTCATTGACGAAGCCCACTGCATCTCCGACTGGGGCCATGACTTCCGCCCCGACTACCGCCGCATCAAGGACCTCATCCACGCGTTGCCCGGCAGCGTCCCGGTGCTTGCCACCACCGCGACGGCCAACGAGCGGGTGGTCCACGACGTGCAGGAGCAACTGGCCGTGGGCGGTGCCGAGGTCTTCACGCTGCGCGGGTCGCTGGCCCGCGAATCCCTGCGCCTGGGGGTGCTGCGGCTGGCATCGCCACGCTCGCAATTCGCCTGGCTGCTCACGCACCTGAACGACTTCCACGGTTCGGGCATCATCTACACACTGACGGTCTCCGCGGCCGAGGACATCACCCGGCTGCTGGCCGAGGCCGGACACAAGGTGCTGGCGTATTCGGGACGAACCGACACCGAGGAGCGCCACCGCGCGGAAACCGCGCTTAAGAACAACGAGGTCAAGGCGCTGGTCGCCACCAGCGCGCTGGGCATGGGCTTCGACAAGCCGGACCTTGGCTTCGTCATCCACGTCGGGGCGCCCAGTTCCCCGGTGGCCTACTACCAGCAGGTGGGCCGTGCGGGACGTGGCAGCATCAACGCCGACGTCCTGCTGTTGCCGGGCCCGGAGGACCGAGAAATCTGGCGCTACTTTGCCACGAGCTCGATGCCGGACGAGCAAAAGGCGCACGCCGTCCTGCAGGAACTCGGTGCCACACAAGGTCCCCTCTCGGTTCCCGCACTCGAGGCCCGCGTCAACATCAAGCGCACGCCCCTGGAACTGCTGCTCAAGGTGCTGGCGGTGGACGGGGCCGTAGAACGAGTCTCCGGCGGGTGGATCCGCTCGGGCGCCCAGTGGTTCTACGACGCCGAACGCTACACCCGCGTTGCAGCAGCACGCGTGGCCGAACAAAACGCCATGCTCGACTACGAGAACCTGAAGACCTGCCGCATGGAATTCCTCGCCCGGGCTCTTGACGACCCGGCCGCCGCACCGTGCGGCCGTTGCGACAACTGCGCAGGCGTCTGGTTCAGGGACGACATCCAGGACTCGGCCAAGGACTCGGCACAGACCGCGCTGGGCAGGGTAGGCGCATTGGTGGAGGCCCGCCGGATGTACCCCGGCGGCATGGAAAAACTTGGTGTGCAGCTCAAGGGCAAGATCAAGCCTGAGTTCCAGGCCGAGGACGGCCGCGCGCTGGCGCGCCTGACCGACTTGGGCTGGGGCGGCCGGTTGCGTGCGTTGCTGGAGAATGCGGATGAACCGGATGCACCCATTTCACAGGCCATGCTCGATGCCTGCGTGAAGGTCCTGAGCGAGTGGAAATGGTCCACCCGGCCGGTGGCAGTGGTTTCCATGCCGTCGCGGACCCGACCGCAATTGGTTGGATCGTTTGCCCAGGGCATCTCGACCATTGGGCGGCTTCCATATTTGGGACAGCTCGAATATCGGGATCACGGACCACGCGGCGGTTCGGGCGGAAACTCCGCCTTCCGGCTCGCCGCTGTCTGGGACCAATTCGTGGTTCCCGGCGAAATGGCCGAGAAGCTTGCCGGAGCACCCGGACCGGTCCTGCTGCTCGATGACCTGGCAGACAGCCGATGGTCGTTGACAGAAGCAGCCAGGATTCTGCGCGAGGCAGGTGCCCCCGGGGTGCTTCCCTTCGTACTGGGAGCAGCGGGCTAGCAAAGCCCCGGAATCGGTTCCGGAAAGGTACCAATCCGGCCTTTTCCTGCTGGTGTGTGGTTCCCGTCAGAATCCGCGTCATCCAGCTCTGTATAAGCCTCGATGTAGCTCCTACAATGAGGCGAACGCTGAGTCATGAAAGCGTTTGCCACAATCCAAGGAAGTGTTGCTATGGCTGAATTCATGGACGTGCACAATCACATGCAGGGCTTGTCTGCGGAGGATCTGAAGGCTGCGCATGCGGCCGATCTTGCCATCCAGGACGAGGAAAACGTGCAATTCAAGAAGGCATGGGCCGATCCGGAAAGCGGGAAGATTTTCTGCCTGTCCGAAGGTCCCTCGAAAGAAGCGGTCCAGCGGGTCCACGAGCGGGCAGGCCATCTGGCCGATGAGATCTACGAGGTCCCGTTGGTGGTCTGATCCTCGGTGCCGAGGGGGCCTAGGGAGCCAATCGCTGGCTGGAGCGCAAGGCGCAATGCGGGTCGTGATGCAGCCGATTTTCGGCGGCTTCACGACCCCTGTGCATGGCCGAGGACGGATGGGGGATTTTCGGTCCCTCGGATGTCAACATGCGGGGATGGAAAATCTCGCCAACACCGGGCATCGGGGCCTGGGCCGACACAATCCGGCAGCCGCCTAGTTCCGCACTGTGTCCCGCGGGGCCGTAGGCTAGAGTCATGGAAATTCTGCTTTGGGTCGTCGTTCCGCTGCTCATTCTCGGACTTGCGTGGATCGGGTTGAAGAAGCTGCGCATCAAGAACTCGGCAGAGGTTTCTGCCGCAATCACCCCGGAATCGGCCCAGGCAGCCGCAGCACAGCTGACAGCAGAGGGTCACCGAGCCGTCTACAAGTCCTTGGCCCAGGGCGACTTCATGGCCGCAGTGCAAAACTACAAGGCCATGACCGCGGCCGGGTACAAGGCCAGCATCATTGCCGTCCGCAGTCTGGAGCGGTTCCCCCAGATCCGTAAAGATTCCGCCGGCGGACCCACGATTTCCGAGCAGGTCGAAGCCGAACGCCGGGCAGAGGAATCCGAAATCTCCGAACCGCAGACCGGCGCGGCCACCGAAATCCCGCTGACGCCGGAGCCCGCTATTCCTGCTGTTGAAGGCGGGATGGACGAAAACATAGCCGCGCCGGAAAACACCGACAAATCCGATGACCCCTGGGTGGTGCCCAGTGAATGGGCCAAGGAATTCGGCAGCGAATCGGAACGGACTTCCACGCAGTTCAAGGTCGCCTATCTGGTGGACGGCGAATCCCGCGAGTTTGCCAGCGAGGACCTGCCTCCTGCCGAGTACGACCAGTTTCTTTCGTTGGTACGCGACGAGGATCTTCCGGGAGCCGCGGAGCTCATTGCCAAGCACTCCGGCCTGGAGCAAGCAGAGATCCTGCGAATGCTCGCGGCCTCCCCATTGGGTGGCGGCGAGACGCCAACGGCAAACATTGCAGACTTCAGTTTTGAAGGCCAGGGCCCGGACGGCGCCGTGAAATTCAGCATCAACGATCTTGCCGAACCCGAACGCACGGAATTGCTGGAACACCTGCGTCTGGGAGAGCTTGATGAGGCCACGACCATTGTCGTCCGCCACACCGGCCTGCCCGACGACATGGTGCGCACGTTGCTCAATGCGTTTGGCGACGGAGACAAGTAGGGGCCGCCGGCGGTGCTGCCGCCGCACCTGGACTTCTGGCCGCGTACGGTTGGCTCCCGGGGCCAGCCGCACGCGGTTTCTTCTTGTCCGAACAACCCTCTTCCGGCCGCGGGGGTAAAGACGAAAAAACCCCCACCGAAGTAGGGGTTTTTCAGCGGACACGGGGAGATTTGAACTCCCGGTCGAGTTTAACCCCGACACTTCATTAGCAGTGAAGCCCATTCGGCCGCTCTGGCACGTGTCCGTTTTGCTGTTTCCAGCTCCCCTAGACTACCCAAAGCTGGGGCGGCACACAAAACGAGTGTTTTTGTGTGGCCACAAAGCCCCGGGATCCGTGGGTTTCGGAGGCCAGTGACGCCCCGTGGCAGGTAGCGTTGGCCCCATGAAAGCCACCAGACTGGTCACCATTGCCGATCTCGACTACCACTCGTCCAACAAGGGACGTATTTCGGTGACGGCCCGGCTCGCTGTCGTTCTTGACACGGGGCGTGACGTACTTTTGTTGGATGATCGCGGTTGGTCCTCGACCGCGACGTGGTCGGAGGCGTCGGAAGAGGACATCAGGGAAACCGCATTGGTTGTGGTTGGACCGGATGAACCGTCTGGCGACCAGACTGAAGAAGACATGGCGGCGGACTATTGGGAGTACCTGGGCGAAATCCTTGAGCGGCAGGATCTGGACATTGATCCCGCAGAACTCCGGGAACTGCCTCACGAGGTCCGGCTGAGCCAACGCCTACTCAAGCGCATCGGCGCGGCAACCGACACCGCGACCCATGAGGACCAGGGTGTAACGATCCGGCAGTCTCGGCTCAACCGCTGACATGCCGCCAGAGGAACTCATAGCTGGTGGCTAGCATGATGGCCGAGGCCTTGTTGTCACTGGCCCCGGCATGGCCACCATCGACAGACTCGTGGTAACGAACATTGCCCACACCCATGCCCATCATCTTCGCGGCCATCTTCCGGGCTTGCACCGGTCCGACCCGGTCGTCGCTGGTTGCGCTCCAGATCAGGGAGGCCGGGTACTCGATACCCTCGGGGAGGGCATCATCGAGTCGGTGGTAGGGGGAGAAGGTCTGCACGAAATCCCAGTCTCCGGGCACATCCGGATCCCCGTACTCGGCAATCCATGAATGTCCGGCCGCAAGACGGGTGTAGCGACGCATGTCCAATAGTGGAACGCCGCAGGAGATCGCCCCGAAAAGCTCCGGGTAGCCGGTGATCATGTTTCCCATGAGCAGTCCGCCGTTTGAGCGTCCGGTGGCGGCCAAGTGCTCGCGCGAGGTGACACCCCGGGCGATGAGATCGCGGGCTATGGCTGCGAAGTCCTCGTAGGCGCGGTGACGGTTCTCCCGCAAGGCGGCGCGATGCCAACGCGGGCCGTACTCGCCGCCGCCGCGGATATTGGCCACCACATAGCTGCCGCGCCTGCCCTCTTTCGTGCGGCGGGTCAGCCAACCCGGTCCCAGTGCACCCAGGTAGCCCGGGGTCAGGCTGGTCTGGAAACCGCCGTAGCCATTCATCAGCACCGGGTTCTTTCCATCGAGCGGCAGCCCGCGCGGGGACACCTGGAAATATGGGACCCGGGTTCCGTCATCGGAAATTGCGAAGTGCTGGGAGACCTCGAAGTCGCCGGCCTCGAATCTGGCAGGAGCGCTTTTGACGACCTGTGGAACAGTCGGACCCTCGATGTCGGGGGCGAGGCTGACGGTTCCGCGGGCCAGCGTGGTGGGCCTGAGGAATCCGGTGAGCGTCAGCCAGAAGTCATCACCGCATGCTGGGTCTTCGTCGTCGACGGCCGAAATGCTGAAGCTGTGCAGCGGGGAGCCGATGTCCAAGGGATGCAGCGCGAAGTCGTTTGCCGGATCGCAGACGATGATCTGTGAGGAGACGTCCTGCAGGACGTTGAGGAGAATGTGGTTTGTCGTGAAATCGATGGACTGCAGGGACGTGGATGGAGTGGGAACAAAGATTTCACGCAATGTGGCCGCACCGCTCATGAAATCCCCAAGATCGGCCAACACGAGCGATCCCGGAATGTACGTGGTTCCGTCGCGGGTCCATGCGGTCTGCGGGGAGAACAACACCCATCCCCGGTGCAGCGAGACGCCCACATCGGTGGGGACGTCCAAGTGCACCCATTGGTCTTCTTGGCGCACGAACGTCTTGGAATTGTAGAAGTCTATGACGTCGTGGGCGACGTCGCGTTCGAAGCCCGGCGTCGAATCGTGGGAGACATAGGCCAGGACGTGTGACTGGTCAATGGCGAAGATTTCCTCTGCATCGTCCAGGTCCTGTCCGCGGACCAGCCGACGCACGGTGCGGGCGTAGGAGGATAGGGTGAGCGAACCCTCGCCGACATCGGTGGCCACGTACAACGTGTCGGCATCTGCCCAAGATACGTTGGTCTTGGCGACGGGCAAGTCGAAGCCGCCCGGGACGAAGGCGAGGGAGGGCAGGTCGAATTCCCGCACTCGCACTTGGTCGCCTCCGTCGGGGGAAAGCTTGATCAGGGCCCGAGCGTACTCTTCACCCGGTGCCGGGCGCAGCATCTGCGCCCCGGAGAAGACCCAGTCGATGCCTTCGGCCTCTGCCAAGGCATCCACGTCGAGCAGGAGTTCCCACTGCGGATCGTCTTGCCGATAGGACTCCCAGCTGCTGCGACGCCACAAACCCTTGGGATGCCCGGAATCTCGCCAGAAATTGTAGTAGTGCTCCCCGCGCTTGGTGACCATCGGGATCCTGTCGGAAGCATCCAGGATCTTGAGGATTTCTTCCTGGGTGGCGGCGAAATCCTCGTCGAAGAGCTCCGCTTCGGTGCGGGCGTTCTGTCCGAGCACCCAGTCCATGGCGCGCTCTGAATCCAGCTCTTCCAGCCACAGAAGCGGATCTGTGGGGGTGTCAGTGACAGGCCGGGGCACATCTGTTCGAGCAATCGGATCGATTGCTTGGGTCGTGGAAGTATTAGTCGGTTCGGTGAGAGTTGTCGGCGCGGGCGTATCCAGGGGAGGGGTGCTCATATGGACAGTCTAAGGATGCGGTTGGATGTGTGCTTCGGGTTCGTAACCGATTCGTTACTCAATTGCTGATGAGAATCACTTTTTTGTTCGGGTTAGTGGGTAGGTTGGGCACTGGGTCTTAGTTTCGTTGAATAGGGGAAATCAATGCAATTTGGAGAACGGCTAGCAGCGCTGGCAGCAAAGATTCAGCAACAACGCACGATCATCGAAACCGAAGAAGCGACGAAGAACGCATTCATCATGCCGTTCATTTCGACGATCCTTGGTTATGACGTTTTCAATCCGCTGGAAGTTGTCCCCGAATTCACCGCCGACATCGGGATCAAAAAGGGCGAAAAGATCGATTACGCAATCATGCTCGATGGCGAGGTGCAGATCCTGATTGAGTGCAAGCGATCGGTCGGTGGCCTGAAGTATGAGCATGCGTCTCAGCTTTACCGGTACTTCGCAGCAACCACCGCACGGATCGCGATCTTGACCAATGGCGAGGTTTACCAGTTCTATACCGATCTTGATGCACCGAACAAGATGGATGCGAAGCCATTCTTGATCCTCGATATGAATGACATCGACGAAACGTTGATCCCCGAACTGCGCAAGCTCTCCCGCGACGCTTTTGACCTGGAATCCATCGTCAGCGCAGCCGAAGAATTACGTTATGTCGGGGAAATCAAACGTGCCATCGCGGCGAACTTCCAAGAGCCAACGGCCGAGTGGGTCAAATTCCTCTCTGCGGGCGTCTACGGGGGCCAGTTTACGCAACGGGTTCGCGAGCAGTTCACGGGCCTCGTTGCCAAGGCCACGAAACAGTACCTTGCGGATCAGGTGAATGATCGGCTCAAGGCAGCACTCGGGGAGCCGAACATCCCCATGGTCACCGCGGCGGCGGCAGCGGCCAGCGTAACCAGCCAACCCGTGGCCGAGGCAGACCTCGAGCAAGACGATGGAGTCGACACGACCCTGGAAGAGATTGAAGGCTTCCACATTGTTCGAGCCATTGTTTGCAAAACCGTCAAGGTCAACCGCATTGCGCATCGAGATGCGAAGTCCTATTTTGCGGTTCTCCTCGACGACAACAATCGCAAGCCCATCGCCAGATTGCATTTCAACAGATCGCAGAAGTACCTAGGTCTGTTTGGGGAGGACAAGGCTGAGACGCGCATCCCCATTGAGAGCCTGGACGAAATCTACATGCATGCAGATGCCCTGCGTGCCACCGTCGAAAGCTATGAAGCGGCCTAAGTAATCCTGCCAGCGGTGCGGACCCTCGCTTCGCTTGGGCGCGGTCTTCAAATGCTGCGCCCAAGCGAAGCGATGGACCGCAACAGCAGACTAGGCTGAATCCGTGAGTGAGAAGAAAAATTTCGGTAGGGAACCGTACGTCATAGCCATTGTGGGTGCAGGGCCCAGGGGGACCTCGGTCCTCGAACGCCTGGCTGCCGAGTTGCGGCGCACCCAGAGCCACTCACGCAAGATCACTGTGGTCGTCTATGACGTCCATGACCCGGGTGCCGGGCATGTCTGGTCCACCGCCCAGTCCCGTCTCTTCTTGATGAACACCCCGGCAGGGTTCCCCACGGTGGCCCCCGTCCGCACGCACCCGGACGAGCCGGGGCTGAGCTTTGACCAGTGGCGTGCCGCCGGCGGCGACGGGGCGGCGCTCAGCAGCGTGGAAAGAACGGAACTGGAGCAGATGGAACGAGGCTCCTACCCTCCGCGGGCCCTCTACGGCCGCTACCTGCGTCATGTTTTTGACGGATCGGTTGCAGCGCTTCGTTCCCATGAGGCGGTTTCCGAGGTGCGCTTCGAGCGTGCAGAGGTCACCGCGCTGCACCGTGGGGAGGCCGACTACTTGCTTCAGGCCCACCCCGTCGATGGCACCCGCCCCCACCCGCGGCGGTCGGGACCGGAGTTCGAACTGCGCGCCGACGCGGTGGTCTTGGCCCTGGGACATGTTTCGGCACGACTGAACCCGTCACAGGGAGCCATGGCCCAGGCCGCCGACGATGCCGGCCTGCTCTACCAGGGCCCGAACGTGCCCGGGGACGTTGCCTGGGACAAGGTGCCGGGCGGGGAGACGGTATTGGTAAGGGGCCTGGGACTGAACTTCTTTGACGTGATGGTTGCCTTGACGGTGGGACGCGGGGGTCAATTCAACGAAATCAACGGAGGGCCCGGCCGGGCCCTGGAGTATTGGCCCACGGGCCGCGAGCCGCGCATTGTGGCAGCCTCCCGCCGCGGGACGCCGTACCGCGCGAAATCCTGCATCGAGGATTTCATCCCGGACTCGGTCCGGCTGCGCTACCTGGATAGCGAGGTGCTCGTCCAAAGGGTCGCCGAGGCCCGGATGCTCAACCCGGAGGCAACGGTGCGCTTCGACGCCCACGTGTGGCCGTTGCTGCACCGCGATGTCCTGCTGGCGTACTACCGCACGGCGGCCCGGCGCCACCCCTCCCGCTTCGAGGTGGACCCGGACGAGTTCGTTGACATGCTCACCGATGCCCTCGATGCCGAGCACCAGGCGGGGTCCCAGGTATGGCTGCAGGAAGCCCGACGACTCGTGGGGGAACTGGCTCCGGCCATGGGGTTCCTGGATGTTCCGGGGCTGGGGCATCCCTTTGCGGAACAGGGATTCCCTTCCCTGAAGGCATACCAAAAAGCGGTCATGGAATACCTGGAGTACGATGCCATTTCCTCGGTGGAGGGTGAGAAGGACCCACTGAAGATGGCCATCGCCACGTTGAACGCCGGGCGCATGATCGTCAAGGACCTGCTCGCCGAGGGCCTGATTTCCGACGAGTCGCGGCTGGCCGAGGTACAGGGTTGGTTCGAGCCCCTGGTGGAGGGGTTGGCTTCCGGTCCGCCCCTGCAGCGCATCGAGGAACTGGCAGCGCTGGCGCGCGCCAAGGTCGTGGAATTCATCGGCCCCGACCCGGAATTCGAGATCGATGTGCCCACCGGGATGTTCACCGCGTCCTCGCCCTGGGTCGATGCCCCGGCATACACGGCACGGACGCTCATCGAGGCGATGATGCCGGCCAACCGCGTGCTGCAAACAGATTCACCGCTGCTGCGGCAACTGCTTGACGACGGGTTGGCGGCTGCCTTCACCATGCGCAACGACCAGGGCGAACCGATCCCGGGACAGGGGCTTGACGTCGTCGGCGAGCCTTACCGGATGGTCGATGCCCGGGGGTTGGCGCACCGGGCGATCTTCGTGCTCGGACTGCAGCTGTCCTCGGCCCAGTGGGGCACAGCGATTGCCGCCCAGGCTGGGGCGCCGCTTGACGGTGCGGCACGGACGCTCGGCGACGCCCAGGATATTGCCCACGAGGTACTGCGGATGAGCCAGGTCAAGGACCTGGTCCAGCCGCTTTAACGGCACGGGGGAAGGTGCGGGCGCCGGCATCCGCACCTTCCCCCGTGCCCGAACCTACTGGGTCTGCTTCACACCCACCAGCTTCAGCGAAGCACCGCAGCAATCGGTGATCGCGGCAACCCGGCCAAACTCCGAATCCTCCGGGCCCTCGGTCACTGCACCGCCGTTGGCCACCGCCGTCGCGCAGGCCGCATCCACGTCGTCCACGCCCCAATAGGTCACCCAGAATCCGGGGACCTCGGCCGGGAGGAAGCCTGCGGCGTCCATCAGCCCGGCCCGGGCATCGTCGCCCTGCCCATAGGTGGTGTACCTGAATTCAGGGGCATCGGACATGACGTGCATGTCCCAGCCAAAGGCCCTGGAGTAGAACTCCACCGCCGCGGGGTACGCCTTGGAATACAGCTCGTGCCAAGCCGGGGACCCGTGCTCGGAATCGACGCCGAACCCCTGGTGCTCCTGCGGCTGCCAGACGCCGAATGCGGCACCGCCGGCATCAAGGAAGATGCCCATGTGCCCGTATGGCGCCACGTGCATCGGCGGCATCAGGACCTGGCCGCCTGAGTCTTGGACGCTGGCCTCGGTGGCGGTGATGTCATCGCTCTTCAAATACAACGACCAGATGTTCGGAATGCCGCCGAACTCGGGCTGGTAGGGGGAGAGCCCGGCCACGAGGTGCCCGTTCCTCGTGGCACTGAGATACCCGCCGTACTCCTCGGAACTCGGTTCCTCGAACTCCCAGCCAAAGAGGGCGGCATAGAACTTCTTGCTGGCTTCGATGTCGGTGCTCATGATGTCGGTCCAGACCGGGTTTCCGGCGGGGGTGCTGTTGCGCAGGGTCATCTTCGAACGCTTCCAATCCTGGTTGCCGTTGGTTCGGGATCCGGGAATCGTGCTTGCCCGGATGATTCGAATCCTACGTGCGAACACTGGACTTGGACATGGCTTCATGGTTAACGGAAAGAGGCGGTTCCCGTGGGTACGGGAACCGCCTCTTTGAATTGCGCGGATGGTAAGAGATTTGAACTCTTGGTACGGGGTTACCGCACACTGGTTTTCAAGACCAGCTCCTTAGGCCGCTCGGACAACCATCCAGACCCAAAAAGTATACGCCAGCCCGCGGGTGCCTTCGAACCGCCACGCCCCGCCGGTCACAAACGGGAGCCGGAATTTCCCGGCGGTTAGAGTGGCCCCAAGAAGGCAAAACGCGGATGCCGGGACCTAAGAAGCATGGGCCGCCGGGCAAAACCCGCGATCAAAGCAAAGGAAAACGGGAGAACACCATGACCACGATGCAGGCCATTGAATACCGCGGTGCAGGCGGTCCCGAGGTGCTGGTCGAGACCGAGCGCCCCATGCCGGTCCCCGGGCCCGGGGAAGTGTTGGTCAAGGTGGCGGCCTTCGGGCTCAACCGTGCCGATGTGCAACAGCGCCGGGGCGTTTACCCGCCGCCTCCCGGTGCCAGCGACATCCCCGGACTCGAGGTGTCGGGCACCATCGAGGCGCTGGGGGAGGGTGTCGTCTCGGCCGCCATTGGCCAGCGGGTGTGCGCGCTCCTGGCCGGGGGCGGATATGCCCAATACGTGACGGTGCCCGCAGGGCTTGTCATCGAGCTCCCGCAGGACGTGGACCTGGTCGACGCCGCGGGCTTCATGGAGGTCGCCGGGACCGTGGTGTCGAACCTCTTCCTGGAAGCCGGGCTTACCGCGGGCAGCACCGTGCTGTTGCACGGCGGGGCCGGCGGGATCGGTTCCATGGCCATTCAGCTGGCGGCCGCTGCAGGGGCCCAGGTCCTGGTGACGGCCTCGAGCGAGGAAAAGATCGCCCATTGCCTTGCGCTCGGCGCCTACGCGGGCATCAACTACCGCGAGGAGGACTTCGCGGCACGCACCCTGGAGTTGACCGACGGCGCCGGGGTGGACGTGATCCTGGACGTCGTGGGCGCCAAATACCTCGCGCAAAACGTCCGCATCCTGGCCACCGGCGGGACCCTGGTGGTCATCGGCCTTCAGGGCGGGGCCAAGGCGGAACTGGATCTCCGGGCACTGATGACCAAGCGTGCCAGGGTCATGGGCACCACGCTGCGTGCCCGTCCGCTGGACCAGAAGGAGGAAATCGTCGCCGCGGTGAGGAAACACGCGCTGCCGATGCTGGCCCAGGGCACGCTGGATCTGTCGATCGACCGACGTTTCCCCTTCAGGGAAGCCCGTTTGGCGCATGAATACTTCGATTCGGGGAACCACACGGGGAAAATCATCGTAAAGTTCTGAAACTGTTTTTCCCACGGGCTACGGTGTATCTCAGAGGGTGGTGTCGTGGACCACTAAGGTCCGCGGCGCGCGCCTAAAGGATCACTCGCATCGTCCGATCCATCCGTCACGTGAGAGGAAAACATGAGCACGTCCCAACCTTCAGCTCCAGGGCTTCCCCCGGCAGGTGTCGACCCGCAAGTTGCGGAGGCCGAGGAGCGTAAATGGACGCCGGCCAAGATTGCCCTGTGGGTGGCGATTTCGCTGCTCGGTGGCGTCGCCTGGGCCATCCTGGCGTTCTCCCGCGGGGAGACCATCAACGCCATCTGGTTCGTCTTCGCGGCGGTGTGCACCTATCTGGTGGCCTACCGCTTCTACTCCAAGTACATTGAGCGCAAGATCGCCAAGCCCAATGACTTCCGGGCGACCCCTGCCGAGTACAAAAACAACGGCAAGGACTTCATGCCGACCGACCGCCGTGTGCTCTTCGGGCACCACTTTGCGGCGATCGCCGGAGCCGGGCCGTTGGTCGGCCCGATCCTTGCGGCGCAGATGGGCTACCTTCCGGGCACCATCTGGATCATCATCGGCGTGGTTCTGGCCGGCGCGGTCCAGGACTACCTGGTCATGTTCTTCTCCATGCGCCGCGGGGGACGTTCGCTGGGGCAGATGGCCCGCGAGGAGCTCGGCGTCATCGGCGGCACAGCCGCACTGATTGCAACCTTGGCCATCATGGTCATCATCGTCGCCATCCTGGCCCTGGTGGTTGTCAACGCGCTGGGTGAATCGGCCTGGGGCGTCTATTCGGTCGGCCTGACCATCCCGATCGCCCTGTTCATGGGCGTGTACCTGCGCTTCATCCGCCCGGGCAAGGTCATGGAAATTTCGCTGATCGGCTTTGCGCTGCTGATGTTTGCGATCATTTCCGGTCGCTGGGTTGCCGAATCCGCGTGGGGTGCCGAGCTCTTCCACCTGGACCGCACCACGCTGGCTTGGTTCATCATCGTGTACGGCTTCATTGCCGCGGTGCTTCCGGTGTGGCTGCTGCTGGCCCCGCGCGACTACCTCTCCACGTTCATGAAGATCGGTGTCATCGGCTTGCTGGCAGTTGCCATCATCGTGGTCCGCCCGGAGATCACTGTTCCGGCGATCTCCGAGTTCGCGGGCTCCGACAAGGGCCCGGTGGTTGCCGGGCATCTCTTCCCGTTCCTCTTCGTCACCATTGCCTGTGGTGCCCTCTCCGGGTTCCACGCGCTGATCTCCTCGGGAACCACCCCGAAGATGGTTGAAAAGGAACGCCAGACCCGCTTCCTGGGCTATGGCGGCATGCTCATGGAATCCTTCGTGGCCATCATGGCCCTTGTCGCGGCGATCTCCATCGACCGCGGCATCTACTTCGCGATGAACTCCTCGGCTGCGGCCACCGGCGGCACCGTTGAGGGCGCCGTGGCGTTCGTGAACTCGCTGGGCCTGACCGGCGTGAACCTGACCCCGAGCATGCTCACCGACCTGGCGGCGGGCGTGGGCGAGGAATCCGTGGTCTCGCGCACCGGCGGCGCCCCGACCCTGGCCGTGGGCATCGCACACATCATGAACCAGTGGTTCGGCGGGCCGGCGATGATGGCCTTCTGGTACCACTTCGCCATCATGTTCGAGGCCTTGTTCATCCTCACCGCCGTTGATGCCGGAACCCGCGTGGCCCGCTTCATGCTGCAGGACACCATCGGCAACTTCATTCCGAAGTTCAAGGACACCTCCTGGCGTCCCGGTGCCTGGGCGTGTACGGCGATCATGGTCGCCGGCTGGGGATACATCTTGATCCTCGGGGTCACCGACCCACTGGGCGGCATCAACACCTTCTTCCCGCTCTTCGGCATCTCCAACCAGCTGCTGGCGGCCATCGCCCTGGCCGTGGTCATGACCATCGTGGCCAAGCGTGGGAACTTCAAGTACCTGTGGATCGTGGTGCTGCCGCTGGCATTCGCCACCGTCGTCACGGTGTACGCGTCGTTCCTGAAGATCTTCTCCCCGGTCCCGGCCGTAGGCTACTTCGCCCAGCACAATGCTTTCAAGGGCGCACTCGAACGCGGGGAAACCACATTCGGCACCGCCAAGAACGTCGAGGCCATGGAGGCAGTGGTGCGCAACACCGGCGTCCAGGGCTGGCTTTCGGTGATCTTCCTGGTGCTTTCGGTGATCGTGATCGTCACGGCCATCATCGCCACCATCCGCGCCTACCCCAACGGCGGGGGAACCGACACCGAGGATCCGGAGATCCCTTCAAGGATCTACGCCCCGAGCGGACTGGTTTCCTCCCCGGCGGAGAAGGAGCTGGAGCAGGCCTGGAAGCAGGTTCCTCCGGAGCAACAGATGGCACGCGGGGGTCACTGACCATGGCTGGCACAGGCGGAACCCCACCGGTTGGCGGCACCTCGGTGCTGGCGCGCGGACTGTCCGCAACGGGCAACATCGCCCGGGGGATCGTGCGCTACCTCGAGGGGGTGCTGGGGGCGGACAAATACCGGGTGTACCTCGAGCACCAGGCCCGCACGCACCCGGGCGTCGCTCCCATGGGCGAACGGGAATTCTGGCGCGACTTCTCCGACTGGCAGGAGAAGAACCCGCAGGGTCGGTGCTGCTGACCAGCTTTCCGCGCATCAGTGCGTCAGCGCCGCGGGGCCGGAGGACACGTTGTCCGCCGGCCCCGCGTCCGTTGGCCCGCCTGTGTGTGGTGCCGACAGGGATCGCCCTTGCGGGCCGTGCCTGCGGCCAGCTTCGAACCAACAAGGAAATCTCCCTGCCGGACCGGGGATTCACATGGCAAGATGGAGCCATGAGCGAGCACAGTGAACAGATCCCCGATCCCAACGCTGCGTCCAACACCCTGACGCCCGATGAGGTGAACGGCCCATTCCAGGCTGCGGCCGAGGCCGGCACCCGCCCCGGAACCATGCCAATGGGTCCTGCAGCGCCCGGTCCCGGCAACGCCCCGGGCGCCAAGGAAGGCCACGCGCCGGGCAGGGACAGTGCGCACGTGATGAGCATCGGGGAACCGGCCAAGCTCATGCGCATTGGCGGGATGATCAAGCAGCTGCTCGAAGAGGTCCGCTCGGCGCCACTGGACGAGGAAGCCCGCGCCCGCATGGCCGACATCCACGAACGATCCGTCCACGAGCTGGAGACCGGGCTGTCCCCGGAACTCGCCCAGGAACTCCATCGCATCCGGCTGCCCTTCGCCGACGGCGAGACACCCTCGGAGGCCGAGCTTCGCGTGGCCCAGGCCCAGCTGGTGGGCTGGCTCGAAGGCGTCTTCCACGGACTGCAGGCGGCCATGGCCGCCCAGCAGATGGCCAACCAACAACTCGCCCAGCGCATGGCCATGCGCCAGCTTCCCCCGGGCACGCAAGTGGCCCCAGGAATCATCATCAACGAGCAGGGCGAGCCCGAACGCATGACCCAAGGAGATCCGGGCGCGGCACCGGGACCGCAGGGTCCTGCGCCGGGCACGGGAACCGATGGCGACGGCGGGTTTGGGCAATACCTCTAGAATTGAAAGTGGCAACACGGGTAACGACTTGTTCCTCGGGCAACCAGAACCACCGGGGGACATCATGGCGACAACAAAGGCAAACACGTAGATGGGGCTGTTCTCCTCGGTACGCGGCGCACGCCGCGACAACAAGGAACTCGGCGACGGGGTCTGGCGCCGGGCCTATGACAGGTTCGGGCGCTCCCTGGATCGGGTGCACCAGGTCCTGGAGGGCATCGAGGACGACGACCTCCACAATGCCCTGATCCTGATCGCCAACCACCTGGCCGAGCTCCAGGGTCGGGTGCGCTTGGTGTGCGTCGCCGCCCAGGCCAAGGCCCCGAGCACCGGCGAAGCCGTCCCGCACGAGCTCTACGCCGTGCACCGCCTGCTTTCCAAGGCCGCGAACGACCTGGCGACCACCGCGCAAGTGGCGGCCATGGCACGTCTCGACGGGGAGCGCTGGGGCTATGCGTCGGCGGGCCTGGAGAACGTTGCCATGCGCGCGGATCTGGTGGCCGACGGCATCAGTGCGGCAGAGGCCGAAATGGCCAAGCACTAGCGTTCCCGGCTGCGGGGATTTCGGTTTCGCCCAGCGCTGATCAATGCCGGGTCCGGCAATTCCGGTCAATGCACGGTGGCAGGATGGGAAACATGACGAACCTTGTATCCCCTGAGCTCACATTCCACGACGGCAACACCATTCCCCAGCTTGGCTACGGGGTGTGGAAGGTCGAGGACGACGTCGCGACGGACGTGGTCGTCCAAGCTTTCGCCGCCGGATACCGCCACATCGACACGGCCCGCATCTACGGCAACGAGGAGGGCGTCGGCCGCGCCATTGCCGCAACCGACGTGCCCCGTGAGGACATGTTCATCACCACCAAGGTCTGGAACGCCGACCAGGGTTACGACTCGACCCTGGCCGCCTTCGACGCATCCATGGAACGCCTGGGCCTGGAGTATCTTGACCTTTACCTGATCCACTGGCTGCAGCCCAAGCAGGGAAAGTACGTGGACACCTGGCGTGCGCTCATTGACTTGCAGAAGTCGGGTCGCGTGAAGTCCATCGGCGTCTGCAACTTCACCATCGAGGCGCTCGCCGAGCTGGAGGAAGCCACCGGAGTGCTGCCGGTCATCAACCAGGTCGAAACCCACCCGTACTTCCCGCAGACCGAACTGCGCGAGTTCGAGGCTTCCAAGGGCATCCTGCACCAGTCGTGGTCGCCCCTGGGCCAGGGCAGCGAACTGCTTAACGACCCGGCACTGGTGGCCATCGCAGAGAAGCACAACGCGTCCGTCGCCCAGGTCGTCATTGCCTGGCACCTGGCCCTGGGCAATGTGGTCATCCCGAAGTCGGTGACCCCCTCGCGGATCGTGGAGAACCACTCGGGGCTGGGCGTGGAGCTGGACGCCGATGACCTCGCCGCGATCAACGCCCTGGACAAGGGCGCCGAGGGCCGCATCGCAGCCGATCCGGCCGTCAGCGACTTCGCCTAGTCGACAAAAAGGCTCCCGGCAACGGAACAGCGTCAAGACAAGTGTGTGTGGGGACCCGTCAGCGGGTCCCCACACACGTTTAAGACGGGGGCTGCTCCCCGGCCGTCCGAGCTGCGGCGCCCTGCGGGTTCGGGGCAAAAAGCGCCAACTTCCCCAAAAAATTTCTTGTTGCGCGGGCGATGGAGTGATGCTAAAAAATTAATACCCGCAGCCACACGGGGCAGCGGGATCGGCAAACGACAAAGCTGTGAAGGAGAGAACAATGTTGATGCGCCCAGATCCGTTCCGTGAACTCGACAAGCTCGCCCAACAGGTTTGGGGGACGACGGTCAGGCCGACGGCCATGAGCATGGATGCCTGGCGTGAAGGTGACAAGTTCCGGATCGAGTTTGACCTTCCGGGGGTAAACCCCGATTCGATCGACTTGGATGTCGAAAACAACGTCGTGACAGTCAAGGCCGAACGAGGTGCGCTGGGAGACGAGGTCGAAATCCTTGCCGCCGAACGCCCGCGGGGAGTGTTCAGCCGCCAGCTGGTCCTGGGGGAGAACCTCGATACGGAGAACATCGACGCCAGCTACGACGCGGGTGTGCTGACCCTGGAGATTCAGGTCGCCGAACAGGCGAAGCCACGCAAGATCGCCATTACCAGCAAGGAGTCCGACCGCCAGTCCATCGACGCCTGAGGTCCCGGAGATGGTTCACCCGACGGGGACGGCCCGCCCCCGACATCAGTAACTGCGGGTGCTGGCCAAACGGCACACCGCGGCGCCCTCCGGCGCACCGTAGGGTCGGGGTTGGCGCCGTCCCCGTGGAAGATGGTCCCGATTCCCGGCGGGGGACGGGACCATCTTCGGCATCCCAGTTGCCGCCCGCGCCCGACCCCGGCGCGAAGATTTGAAAGGCATTGCCGTGGAGTCCCTCAACCCCTATGCGGTGCTTCGCCTGGATCCGCGGGCCAGCGCCGCCGAGATCGCCCGTGCCTACCGGGCCCAGATGCGCCTGCACCATCCCGACACCAGGCCCGGGCCTGAGGGACCGGAGCAGGAAGCGCTGGAGCGTTCCCGGCTGCAGTCGGTGATGGACGCCTATGCGGTCCTGGGCAACGCCGCCGCCCGGTCGGCGTACGATCGCGAACACCTATCCGCCCGCCGGGGCGCAAGGCCGGCGAGGGCCAGGCGGGTATCCCGCTCGACCAGGCCCGACGTGGTGGCTGGACCACTGGTCTGGACCCCGCCCCCGAATAGGAAGATGCCGTGAATTCCTGGCATCGTTACGATGCGCCGCTGCTGCGCGTGTTCCTCGAGCGTTTTGGGACGCGGTGGGGCCAGGCGACGCCGTTCGTGGGCCAGATGGTTGGCCGTGCTCGGAGGAAGACCTATTCGGTCCAACAGTGGAAATCATGCAAGAAAGGTCCTAAGCCTAGGTTTAGGACTTTTCTTGCATGATTGACTGGTCGGCCCCTCGGCAAACCAAGTTCTGGTAGTGCTTGCTCAAGGCCGTCCGCGGTCATGGGAACGACACCGGCGATCGAGAGTTCAATGCCTGCACACACGATATTCAACGTGTGGGCGGGGGGCCTCAGGTTGAGCCCAGAAGGCCTGCTGGGTGGCTCTTTCCGGCGCATCGCTGGTTGTGCAGTCTGCTGCGGCGAAGGCTGAAGCTTGGCAGTTTTGAGGTGACCAGGAAATGAAAAAGCCCCGGTTTTCCGGGGCTGGATCAGAGCCTCCTGCCAGAATCGAACTGGCGACCTTTTCATTACGAGTGAAACGCTCTACCAACTGAGCTAAGGAGGCACCGTGGCGCGTGAGCACCACAAGTGAACACTTTATAGGAATCTGTCCTCAGCGGTCAAAACGACGCGGTGGGATGGTCCGTCAGCACGTCAATCCGTCGGCCGGAACCGTCCCGTCCAGGAAATAGGACTCCACGGCGTTGGCGATGCAGTCGTTGGAACGGCCATAGGCGGTGTGGCCGTGGCCCTCGTAGGTCACCAGCGAGGCGGAAGAAAGCTGCTCGGCCAGCGCCTGGCTCCACGCGTAGGGCGTGGCCGGATCCCCGGTGGTGCCGATGACCACGATTGGAGCGGCGCCCTCCGCAGTCAAAGGGGCGGGATTGCCGGTGGCGGGGTGTTTCCAGTCCTGGCAGCCCACTGCGCCGTAGGCCAGGTACTTGCCGATCGTCGGGGCCGCCTGGGCCAGCTCCTGGGCCTCGGCGCGCATCGTCGGGATGTCCGCGTCCATGGGATAGTCGAGGCAGTTGATGGCGCTGAAGGCGGCGGTGCCGTTGCCGGTGTAGCTCCCGTCGGACTCGCGCCCGGCGGTGAGGTCGGCGAAGTACTGGATGTCATCGACGTTCCCGGCCATCACGTTGCGCAGTGCCTCGGTGAGCATGGGCCATGTGGAATTGTCGTAAAGCGGGACGATGAACCCGTTGACGAAGTCGATGATCGGGACGCTGCGTCCGTCGCTGCCGACCAGGGGTTCGGCCTCCACCTCGGCGAAGAGTTCGCGCAGCTGGTCCAAGGCATCCTCGAGCTCGCCGCTGAAGGGACAATCGCCCGAATCCAGGCAATCCTGCATGTACGCACGGATCTCGTTTTCGAACCCGAGGGCCTGGCCCATGGTGATCTCGTTGTTGCCGAGCGTGGGGTCAAGCGCCCCGTCAAGAACCATGCGACCCACGTTCTGCGGGAAGAGCTGGGCATAGTTGGCGCCCAGCGAGGTGCCGTAGGAATAGCCCAGGTAGTTCAGGGTCTTGTCCCCGAGCGCCGAACGAATCACGTCCATGTCGCGGGCTGCCGAAATGGTGTCGACAAAGCCCAGTGCCTCCCCGGTGCGCTCGGCACACAGCGCGGCATACTCGGCGCTGTCGCGGCGCATCTCCTCGATTCCCGCGTCGGAGCCGGGATCGAACTGCTCCGCCCGGCCGGCGTCTTGTTCGGCCGGCTGCTCGCATGTGACCGGAGTGGAGGAACCGACTCCGCGCGGGTCAAAGCCAACCACGTCAAAGCCGCGCTGCAGATCCTGGCCGAACATGTTCGGGACCGCCTCGCGGACGGTCTCCAGACCGGAGGCACCCGGGCCGCCGGGGTTCACCAACAGCGAGCCGGCGGCGTTCTTGCCGCCCGGGCGCTTGTTCAGGGCCAGGGTCATGGTCTTTCCGGACGGGTCGTCGTAATCCATGGGTACGGTCAGCTCGGTGCACAGCAGCACGCCGCCGCAGGAAGCCCAGTCCAGTTCCTGGGTATAGAACTTTTCCAGGCCTGCCGGAATCGCTGCCGACTCTGCCGGCACCGAATTGATGGCAGGGGCCGGGGCGGTTGCCGTGGAACAGGCGCCCAACAACAGGGCCGCGGAGCCGAGTGCGGCAATCACTGACAGGTGGCGGCGGGGTGCTCTCATGCGGGCTTCAGGCTCCTTGGGGCGCGAGTGCGCGGAATGGGGGGAAAATTACTGGGGAATAAAGGCTATTTTGTCGGACGCAGGCTGACCATCATGGCTTCGATGGCCAATAGCGGGGCGACGTTGGCGCCAATACGCGCCCTCGCTTCGGCGATGGCATCGATCTTTGCCACCGTGGTCTCGGGCCGCGAGGCGTTGGCGTAGGCATGCAGGGGATCGGAAAGGTAGTCGTTGACCAGCTCGGTGGAGGCATTCAACTGCACCAGCAGCACGTCGCGGAAGAACGTGGTCATGTCGATCAGCGAGCGGTCCAGCGCGTCGTGGGTGGCACGCCGGGCGCGGCGCTTGGCGTTCTCCTCCAGGGCCTTGAACGCGCTGCGCTGCTGGGGCGGCACCGGGGCGTCGGCTTCCAGTCCCAGCGCGGTGCGCAGGGAGGCGGCCTCGGCCTCGGCGCGTTCCGTTGCGGACGCGGTGGCCTCCGCGGTGGACAGCTCCACCAGTTCGGCAGCTGCCATCACCGCGTCGGAGACGGTGCGGATGCGCAGCGGCAGGCGCACCGTGGTGTCGCGGCGGCGGCGTGCCTCCGGGTCGCGGGCCAGGCGCCGGGCGATGCCGATGTGCGACTGGGAAACCCGGGCGGCGAAGTCGGCCTGTTCCTCGGAGAGTCCGTCTCGGCGCACCAGCAACTCGGCCACAGCGGCGCGGGTCGGAACGGCCAGGGACACCGAGCGGCAGCGTGAACGGATGGTCACCAGCACGTCGGCCGGTGAGGGAGCGCAGAGGATCCAGACGGTGTGCGGGGGAGGTTCCTCGATGGACTTGAGCAGCACATTGGTGGTGCGCTCGGTCATCCGGTCCGCGTCCTCCACGATGATCACGCGCCAGGGCGCGGTGGAGGGCCGGTCCTGCGCCTTGGTGATCAGCGTCCGGACGTCCTCGATCTGGTAGTTGACCTTTTCGGTGGCGATCAGCGCGACATCCGGGTGCGTGCCGGCAAGCACCGTGACGCAGGCCTTGCAGCTTCCGCAGCCGCGCAGCGCCGCATCGGGGTGCTGGCATTGCAGGGCGGCGGCAAAGGCGCGCGCCGCGTTGGAGCGACCGGAGCCCGGCGGGCCGGTGAACAGCCATGCATGCGCGGGGTTGCCTTCGGCGACCGCGCGGCGCAGCGCGGCAATGGCCTTCTCCTGTCCCGGCAGGTCGTCCCAGACATCCATGCTCAGGCTCCCGGACCGTTGAGCCGTGCGGCAACGGCCTCCGTGATGGCGGCGGCCAGCGACTGGACCCCGGTGGCGGCATCCAGGACCAGATAGCGGTTTGGCTCCCGGGCGGCGAAGTGCACGAAGGCGTCGCGGATGCGGGAGTGGAACTCGTCGGGTTCGGATTCGAGGCGGTCCTCGGCCAGCGGCTTGCCGTCGGCGCCGACGGTGCGGCGGGAACGGCCGTCGGCCGGGGTGACATCGAGCAGCACCGTCAGGTCCGGCTGGAGCCCGCCGGTGGCGAAGTCGTTGATGGAACGCACGGCGTCCTCACCGAGCTCCCGGCCGATGCCCTGGTAAGCCAGGGAAGAATCGACGTAGCGGTCGCAGACAACCATGGTGCCGGCGGCCAGTGCGGGGCGGATGACCTGTTCGACGTGGGCGGCGCGGGCCGCCGCATACATCAGGGCCTCGGTGCGTGCATCGACGGTGCCCTGCCCGTGGTCAAGGACCAGGGAGCGCAGCTTCTCGCCGATCGGGGTGCCGCCGGGCTCGCGGGTGTGCAGCACGGTGTGTCCGTTTTGGCGCAGGTCCTGGACCAGCAGGGCGGCCTGCGTGGACTTTCCAGCCCCGTCACCGCCCTCGAAGACGATGAAGCGGCCTGCGTTGACGGGGTTTGGCTGCGCGTTGCTCACGCCTTCTAGCCTATCCGCACCGGGGCCCTGTCGGCTCATCCGGTGTGCGCACCTGTACGTCATCGGCTGGGGCGCGGGCCTGGCCAGGGAGTAACCTAAAAATCATGACCCGCCCAGAATCCGCGCCGTGGGCCCCGGACACCGTTGTGGTGTCCGCCGGACGCCCGCCGCATGCAGTTGACCAGCCCGTGAATTCGCCCATCGTGCTTTCCTCCACCTTCCACTCGCTGGGGGAGCCGGGCGCCGGGGAGAAGGTCTACGGACGCTTCACCAACCCCACCTGGGACCCGCTGGAAGAAACCATCGCCCAGCTCGAGGACTGCGAACTCCCCGCCCTGGCGTACGCCTCCGGCATGGCGGCGGTGGCCGCGGCCCTCTCCCTGCTGCCTGCCGGCGGCACCATCGTCATCCCGTCCCACGCCTACAACGGTTCGCTCTCGCTGGTGGCCGAGCTGGAAAAGACGCTGGGACTCACGGTGCGCCGCGTCGACCTGGCCGACACCGACGCCGCGATCGCCGCCCTGGCCGGTGCGGACATGGCCTGGCTGGAGTCACCCACCAACCCGATGCTCGAGGTTGCCGACCTGCCGGTGCTGCTGGCAGCCGCCCGCGAGGCCGGGGTGCTCACGGTGGTGGACAACACCTTCTCCACCCCGCTGCGCCAGCGGCCGCTGCAGCAGGGCGCCGACGTGGTGGTGCACTCTGCCACCAAATACATGGGTGGCCACTCCGACGTGGTCCTGGGCGCCGTGGTGACCCGGAATCCCGAATTGCGTTCCCGACTGCACGGCATGCGGACCCTGCACGGGGCGATCGCCGGCCCGTTCGAGGCCTGGCTGACGCTGCGCGGCATCCGGACCATGGCCCTGCGCCTGGACAGGGCAGAAGCCAGCGCCATGGAACTGGCCAAGCGGCTGGCCGGGCACCCGGCGATTTCCCGGGTGCGCTATCCCGGCCTGCCCGAAGACCCCGGTCACCAGCGCGCGGCTGAACAGCTGGAAGGCTTCGGGGCCATCGTGGCCATCGAGGTCGCAGGCGGCGCGGAAGCCGCCGATGCGATGCTCGCGAAACTGTTGCTGTGGACCCCGGCAACCTCGCTCGGTGGCGTGGAGTCCCTGGCCGAGCGGCGCCGTCGCCACCCGGGTGAACCCGGCACGGTGCCGGACAACCTGGTGCGGCTGAGCGTCGGCATTGAAAATGTCGAGGACTTGCACGCCGACCTGACCGCGGCGCTGGGCCAACGCGGCTAAGCTGGATCCATGAATCTTGCGCACTTGTTCGAGCACTATCTTCTGCTCGCGCTCGGTATCCTGGCCGCCGTGATTGCCCTGGTGGCGCTTTTTGACGCGGTGCGGCACCCCGCGGCCAACTTCCAGCGCGAAAACAAGCGCAGCAAGCCGTTTTGGATGGGCATGACAGCGGCCGCGACCCTGGTCTGCGTATTGTCGGTGCTCGGCGGTGGCGGCGGCGGCATCTTCCAGCTCGTTGGCGCCTGCATCGCTTGCGTATACCTGGCGGACGTCAAGCCCGCGGTGTCCGGCAAGGGCGGCTACTCCTACTAGGTGCGCATCCGGCGCGCTCCGTGTGCCGCTTGGGTGGCTAGTCCCGTCCCCGGATATCGGCCGCCAGTTCGATGATCTCCAGGCGGTCGGCCGGGCCGGCCACCAGCAGGATGCGCTCTGCCGCCACGGGCCCCAGGACCCTGAACAACCGGTCTGGGGAGAGCGTTGATTCGGCGCCATCGTGGCGGCGCAGCACCGTGACGTTGGCGCCGGTGTGTGCGTGGATCGCCGCGGCGAGCTCCCGGGCATCCTCGCCGGCCACCAGCATGACCTCCCGGATGCCGCGCCCGGGCTCCGGCGCGGCCTCGTCCCCGGCACCCGCAGAGCGGGCGTGCCGCCAGAGCACGAAGTGGTAACCCGCCACCAGCCCGGTGGCCACCAGCAGGCCCAGAGGTGCGCGGACGCGTTCGAGCAGGCCGGCACCGCCGGAATCCCCGAGCATGAACTCGAAGAGCCGGAACCCGATCACCAGCAGCGTCACCAGGGCCACCACGGCGCTGATTCCGAAGACCAACACCAGGTAGATCCGCCGACCGCGCGGGTCGGCCGGCCGGGTCGGATGCCAGGTGAACCACCAGAGCGGCCCACCAATGGCCAGCGAGCTCAGGCCCGCCAGCAGCAGCTCGGTCGGGTCGGTGCCGCCCAGCTGCGTGGTTGCCGTGGACAGGGCCGCATTGACGACGACGCCGATGCCCGATGCCGCCGCAGCCAGCGCGATCCCGGAGACTGCCAGCCCGGCAGCTGCGGGAACAGGTTCGGGCCGGTTCCCTGCGGTCCTGGCGTGGTAAAGCCAGGACAGCGTGCCCAGCAACGCAGCGGCCAGGGCCTCGGGTGCCGGTTCCAGCAGCACCGGCAGCGGATCGCTGCGGTCAAGGCCCATGCGCAGCAGCACGAACAACAGCACGCCGGCTCCGCCCAGGGCCAGGATCGCGGACCCGCCGACGCCGACGGCCACCAGTCCCACCCCCGCCAGCTTGGTGTGCAGCTCACGGGTTCCCTCGCGGATCCAGTGCCACCACCAGACCAGGATCCCGCCCGCTGCCCACACCAGCAGCGCCAGGGCGGCGCGCCACCAGGGAGCACCGATGACCGCCAGCTCCCCGTGCGTTCCCAGCGCCTGTTCGAAGAGCACGGCAAGCGCGCCCGTGCCGGCGCCCAGGCCGATGACCAGTCCAATGACGGTGCCGAGCACATGCGGGACCTTCGCCAAGGCCAACGGCCCCCGGGTCCGGTGGTGCAGCATCCACCGATGCCAGACCCACACCGCGGCCCATGACAGGCCGGTGGCCAAGGAAGACTTCCAGGAACCGGTGTCCCCGCCCGCCAGCGCTGCCAGGGCGCCGACGCCGAATCCGGTGGCGGTGAGCAGGGAAGTTGCGTACATGGCAGAGACATAGATGCCCCACGCCGTGGCGCGGCGTTCGGCATGATCGGCCAGCAGTCGCCACGACGCCCAGAACACCACTGCGCCCAGCGGGCCGCCCACCAGCGCCAGTGCCATGGCAAGGGCCAGCGAGGATGAATCGTTGAACGCGATCGCATCGCCGGCGCTGAACAGCATGCCCAGCAGCCCGCTGACGCCGGAGGCGGCCAGGGACACCAGTGCGAACAGGAGCAGGTAGAGGATGACGCGGCGCAGCGTGCCCAGCGCGGGGGCGGCGGGGCGAATCACGGTGGTGTTGCCGGTGCTCATGGCGCGATGCCCTTCTCAGGGCAGACAACCAAAGGCCACGGGGCGTCGGAGATCAGCCACTTGCCTTCGACGAGTCTCAGGTCAAAGGATTCCTCGCTGGCGTATTCGGCGCTTCCGAACGGTCCGCCGACATTGGTGTGTGAAATGGACACCACCACGTCGGCAGTGGTGTCGCGCTCGGTGGTGGACACCAGCGCGACCCGGACGTTCCGCTCGGGGGCAACGGCGTCGAACTCCTCGCAACTGAAGTCCTGCCCGGGGTCCAGATAGGCCGCCGCGGCGGCCTCGTCGCCGCCGATGACGGCGGTGACATAGCCCTGCACGACCCCGGCAGGGGTGGCGGCATCAAGTGGCTTCGGTGCCCCGCGGGTGAGCACGACGAGCAACGACAAGAGCACAAGTGCTGCAATCACGCACAGCAGCAGGACCAGTGGCTTCCCGGTCCGTGAAACACCTTTGACCATGGATCCAGTATGGGGCCGCAAGGGGCCGATTGCACCCATCCTTGGTGCGGGCAAAATCCGTGGCTGGCTAGTTGAGTTCCGCAAGGGCCAGGGCTCCGGTGCGCGGGGCAACGGCCGCCCATTTCACCGTCAGCTCGCCCAGGCGCCAGCGGGCGGCCGAGTCGCAGATTGGCCAACCGGATTCACGCAGGGCGCGGCACATGGCCACGAAGCGTTGCTTGTTGCCGAAGGATGCCAGCGGTGCGGCGGAAAGCCACGCGGCATCTGCCGCGGCGAGGAAGTCGTGGATGCGTTCGCCGTCGACGTTGCGGTGGATCAGCGCCTTGGGCAGGCGCTCGGCCACGTCGGAAGGGCGGGCGAAGGCACCGAAGCGCAGGGAGATGCTGAGCGTCTGCGGGCCGTCCTTGGTGACGGCGACCCACGAGCTGCGCCGGCCGATCTCGTCGCAGGTGCCCTCGATGAGAACGCCGTTCTCTGTCAGCCGCCCGGCCATGGTATTCCAGATGCCGGGGACGTCGGCCTCGTCGTATTGCCGCAGCACGTTGAAGGCGCGGATCACGGTGGCCTGGGCTGCAATGGGGATCTCGAAGCCGCCCAGGAGGAAATCAAGGCCCTCAAGGTGCAGCGCGGTGCCGCGGGCGACCCGTTCGGGTTCGATCTCGATGCCGATGACGCGCGCCAAGGGGGAGATGGAGCGGATGCGGTCGAAGAACTCGACGGCGGTTCCCGGCGATGCCCCGTAGCCCAGGTCCACTGCAATGGGCGGTGCCCCGGTGGTTCCGGGGCGCAGGCGCCAGGCCTGGGGGCCGGTCATCCAGCGGTCGACGCGGCGCATGCGATTGGGATTTGTGGTCCCGCGGGTCGTATTGCCCAGCGGGCGACCGGTCAGCGACCGTCCGCCGAGCCGAGTCGCTTTCTGAACCATTGGCTTAAGCGTAAAGTGCCCGGCACCGCGACCCGCGCGTGTCACGGAATAAAGTAAGGCACTTCACGCGCCCTAGAATGGGTTTCATGACTTACACCCTGATCCTGCTGCGCCACGGGCAAAGCGAGTGGAACGAAAAGAACCTGTTCACCGGCTGGTACGACGTCACGCTGACCGAACAGGGCCGTGCCGAAGCCGTTCGCGGCGGGCAGCTGCTCACCGAGGCCAAGCTGGCCCCTGCTGTCCTGCACACCTCGCTGCTCAAGCGCGCCATCATCACCGCAAACCTGGCCCTGGAGTCCGCGGACCTGTCGTGGATCCCGGTCAAGCGCAGCTGGCGCCTGAACGAACGTCACTACGGCGCGCTGCAGGGCAAGGACAAGGCAGCGACCCTGGCCGAATACGGCGAGGAGCAGTTCATGGAATGGCGCCGCAGTTACGACACCCCGCCGCCGGCGCTGTCCGACGACTCGGAGTTCAGCCAGATCAACGATCCGCGCTACGCCAACCTGGGCGACGACGCACCGCGCACCGAATGCCTCAAGGACGTCCTGGATCGCATGCTCCCGTACTGGGAAGACGAGATCAAGCCGGACCTTGCCGCGCACAAGACCGTCCTGGTCACCGCGCACGGCAACTCGCTGCGCGCCCTGGTCAAGCACCTCGACCACATCAGCGACGAGGACATCGCCGGCTTGAACATCCCTACCGGCATCCCGCTGGTGTACGAACTCAACGAGGACTTCACCCCGGTCACCCGCGGTGGACAGTACCTTGACGCGGATGCCGCTGCCGACGCCATCAAGGCCGTCGCCAACCAGGGCCGCTAGGGTCCACCGCTTCCCTCCCTGCAAGTGGATTTACGGGGCTGCGTCCCATGCCGGCCGGCATGGAACGCAGCCCCGTTTTGCCGTGTGTCGACAGGTGTTCGCTGCGGAATCCGGCGCGGGCAGACCCCTGGCCCCACTGTGTCCCGGGCCATGGAAATACGGTCTCGGAGACCGTTGGGAATGTTCGACTGGTCACAAAATCTGCGCGGGGGGCGAAAAATGGGAAATTGGCACTTGCGCACACGGGTTCATGCTGTACTGTGTCGTCTCGACGTACCCCTGAATCACGTAAGGATTGCATTTCGTGGCAACTGATTATGATGAGGTCCGGCCAGACGTAGCCGAGGCCCGTAAGGCCTCCCTTGAAGCGGTCAAGTCCGCAAACGCTCCCGACGCACGTAGCGTGTCCCGAGACCTGGATGAGGAAGACACCTCGGATGGTGTCGAGCTGGCGGGTGCCGACCTGTCGAACGAGGAACTGACGGTCACCGTCGTTCCGCAGAAGGAAGACGAGTTCCTCTGTGGCTCCTGCTTCCTGATCCGCCATCGCACGCTCCTGGCGCGCGAGGCCAACGGCGTGGCATACTGCCGCGACTGCGAAGGCTAGGGCCAAGCAACACTCCCAGCGCCTAGAACGACTGCCGCTGCATCAATTTTCCCAGGCTGTGCGCCCACTCCCCGAAGACGTCGTGTCTTCCACGGAAAGACGCCCGGCTCCACGGGAAGGCATGTGGCGGTTTGGCGTTTAATGCCACCTGGCCAAAACGCAAAAAACGATGGCCCCGCCGTTTCCGGCGGGGCCATCGCGCGTGGTGGCATCGGCGGAAAGCCGCGGTGCCGCCGGAGGCATGTTGCCTAGAAGACGCTGATGTCCGGATCCCATTCGCCGGTGACCAGGTAGGAGACCTTGCGGGCCACCGATACCCCGTGGTCGCCAAAGCGCTCGAGATAGCGGCTGGTCAGCGTGACGTCGGCTGTCGTCGGCCCGGAGTGGGTCCAATCCGGAGCTGCCACGACCTTGAAGATCGAGGAGTGCAGTTCATCGATCTTGGAATTCAGCTCGATGATTTCCCGGGCAATGGCCAGGTCGCGGGTGTCCAGCAATTCGCCGACCTTGATGGCGATGGCGATGTCGAGCTCCGCCATTTCCTTGAAGGTGGGGGCGATGGATTCCGGGACCACCTGCTGCGGGAAGCGCAGACGTGCCAGCTGGGCCACGTGTCGGGCCAAATCGCCCATGCGCTCCAGCGAGGCGCTCATGCGCAACGATCCAACGATCATGCGCAGGTCCGAGGCCACCGGACCCTGGAGAGCCAACACGTCGATGGCGCGTTCGTCGAGCTGGTTCTGCAGGAAATCAATCTTGGCGTCCTCGGCGATGACTTCCTGGGCCAAATCGATGTCCGCATTCGTAAACGACTCATAGGCACGTTCCATGGCCGTGGCCACAAGACGGGACATCTCGATGAGTTCTTCTCCGATTTGCTGCAGATCGGCCTGGAAAACCTTACGCACGCGGGCGTCCTTTCACTACGATTTGTCACCGCGTCCGGCACGGACGACGGAACTGTTCATGTCCATTGTTACAGCACCAGGTGAATCGGCCGGGGAAACGAGGTGAACGTTTCGTGAATGAGTCGCGTCATTGGCTGGTTTGGAGCCGGTGGACGGTTGAACCCCGGTTAGGCTAGGAGGTGTGAATGATGTCTTGCTTTCCCTTGTTGCGGGCCTCGTCGGGTTGGCCCTTGGCATTGTGGGCATCATGGCGTACCGCGGTTCGATGCGCTCCCGCGGCGGCCTGCCGGTGGTCGGCGAGCCGACGCTGCCCGAGGGCTCCGCCGAAGTGCTGTCGGTGATTGGCCGCGCCTTTGTCATCCTCGACGAGGTCGACGGGGTGGTGCGTGCGAACCCCGCCTCCTATGCCTATGGGCTGGTGCGCGGGCACACGCTCATCCATGATGAATTGCGCACCCTCGCCCGCAAGGTCCGCGCCGACGGGGTGATTGCCGAACGCGAGTTCGAGCTCCCTCGGGGCACCATGGGCGCCGCGAGCATGATCATCCATGTGCGGGTTGCCCCGCTGGGCGAGGAATACATCCTGCTGCTTGCCGATGACCGCACCGAGATCACCCGCACCGCCGCGGTCCGCAACGACTTTGTGGCCAACGTGTCCCACGAACTGAAGACCCCCGTCGGGGCGATCTCGCTGCTGGCCGAGGCCATCGACGGAGCCGCCGACGACGAAACGGCCGTGCGTCGCTTCACCGCCCGCTTGCACAAGGAATCGGCCCGTCTGGCGGCGCTGGTCCAGGACATCATCGAACTGTCCCGGCTGCAGGGCACCGACGTGGTGCTGATGGGTGAGAACATCGACCTCAACGAGGTGCTGGCAGAGGCCGTGGACCGCAACAAGTTGCCGGCGGAGGAAAAACGCATCAAGATCTCGGTGGGAGGCTCGGTGCACCAGCCGGTCTTCGGAGACCGCGACCTGCTAATGACGGCACTGCGCAACCTAATCGACAACGCTATCCGCTACTCGCCCGAGGACACCACCGTGGGCGTGGGACTGCGGGAGCGCGACGGGCTTGTCCAGATTTCCGTCACGGACCAGGGCCCCGGCATCGCCCCGGACGAGCAGGACCGGATCTTTGAACGCTTCTACCGCATTGACGCGGCGCGCTCGCGGCACACCGGCGGAACCGGCCTGGGGCTGAGCATCGTCAAGCACGTGGTGGCCAACCACGGCGGCGAAATCACCCTGTGGTCCCAGCCCGGACAAGGGTCGACCTTCACGGTGCGCCTTCCGATGCTTGAAGAAACCGGCGAACAAGACGAGTCGCTTCCCTCGAGGAACGACCATAAACACAAAACGGCCCATGCGCCTGGCGCGCTGCCGGAAGGAGGACGGGGATGACCCGTATTTTGCTGGTTGAGGACGAGGAATCGCTTTCAGACCCGTTGACGTACCTGCTGGAAAAGGAGGGCTTCGAGGTCCGCGTGGCCGACAACGGGTTGGATGCCGTCACCGAGTTCGAGCGCCACGGCGCCGACCTGGTACTCCTTGACCTGATGCTGCCGGGCCAGCCCGGGACCGAGGTGTTCCGCCAGATCCGCACGGTCTCGCAGGTGCCGGTGATCATGCTGACCGCCAAGGACTCGGAAATCGACAAGGTCGTCGGCCTGGAGCTGGGTGCCGACGACTATGTCACCAAGCCCTACTCCTCCCGGGAACTGGTGGCCCGCATCCGCGCGGTGCTGCGCCGACAGGGCGAGGGCGACGAATTGGTGTCCAACATCGTTGCCGCCGGCCCCGTCCGCATGGATGTGGAACGCCACGTGGTCTCGGTGCGCACCACGGAGGTGCCGATGCCGCTGAAGGAATTCGAGCTGTTGGAGATGCTCCTGCGCAACGCCGGCCGGGTGCTGACCCGCGGGCAGCTGATCGACAGGGTCTGGGGCTCGGACTACGTGGGGGACACCAAGACCCTCGACGTGCACGTGAAGCGCCTGCGCTCGAAGATCGAACCGGAGCCGGCGACCCCGGTCCACTTGGTCACGGTGCGCGGCCTGGGATACAAGTTCGAGGCATAGCGAACGCCTGAAGGCATCAAGGCAACGGGCCCGCGGGGCGTCATTCCTGACGCCCCGCGGGCCCGTTGCCGTTCGTTGTCATGGTGAGGCAGAGGCCGCGGCGCGAAGTCCGTGCGTGATTTCGCGGATCTGTCGGTTCCTATCCAGACGCCGAAGGCGATGGGCCCGGAAGAATTCTTCCGGGCCCATCGCCTTCGCTGTTTATGCTCTCTCGCCGTCGCCGCTGGGGCGCCGAAGCCGCCTTAGTGTGCGGCGGGCTTCTCGGACGGGGTCAAGTGCTCAAGGCTCTTCGGGTCATGTCCGCCCGGAACGTAGTCGCGGTACTCCTCGAGGGTTCCGTCGATCACCGGGATACGGACCTCGTCGGAGCCCGAGCCGATGCTCAGGGTCGCCTGGGCCAGTGCGCCCGGAAGCACTCCGGTGGAAGGCACGGTCTTGGCGTTTTCGGTCTTTTCGAGGGACACGACGGACTTGGCTGGCACATCGATGCTGACCGAACCGGAAGCAAGCGTTACTTCCAGCTTCTGGGCAGCATCGGTGCTGTTGACCAGGGAGCCGAGCAGTCGGGCCTCGTCGGTGGCGCTCTTGGTGACGAGCATCAGGTTGCGGACTTCGACGTCGCCGACGTTAAGAACGATTCCATCGGATGCGGCGTACTGGAAGGTCGTTGCCTGCTCGTTGATGGCACCACAGCTGGTGACACCAAGGGACAAAATGGCAAGGGCTGCTGCGGCAACGACGCGGCGTCCACGGTTCTTCTGTGCGGTCATCACGGCACAAACTCCTCAATCAGGTTCGAGTTCGGGTGAGCTCGTGGGCACACGGGATACACCCGAGGGAGCCACTCTCGCCCCCTAGCCTAATGGGTTTTGTCGAGAATGTATGATTCGGCCACCGGCGTAAGAGTCATCAATGCGCTGATCACAGCCATGAAACGACCCGAAATAACTGCTTTGCATAGCAGGAGATCGGCCGCTTGGGAAGACCCAAAACCCCGCCATTACAAGGGAGTAGGGGAGCCCCCCGAATCAATTTGCCAAACAATCGTGGTAAACTAGGTAGTGGGAAAGGGGTTTATCCACATGGTTTTTGAGGTTGGCGAGACAGTTGTCTACCCGCACCACGGTGCAGCAATGATCGAAGAGATCAAAATGCGCACCATCAAGGGCGAAGAGAAGATGTATCTCAAGCTTAAGGTTGCCCAGGGTGATCTGACCATCGAGGTTCCGGCAGAAAATGTCGATCTCGTTGGTGTGCGCGATGTAGTTGGTCAGGAAGGTCTGGATCACGTCTTCGACGTGCTGCGGGCCGAGTTTACAGAAGAGCCTACCAACTGGTCGCGCCGTTACAAGGCGAATCTGGAAAAGCTCGCTTCCGGCGACGTAATCAAGGTTGCAGAGGTCGTTCGCGATCTGTGGCGCCGCGATAACGACCGCGGACTTTCCGCAGGCGAAAAGCGCATGCTTGCAAAGGCCCGCCAGATCCTGATCAGCGAACTGGCCTTGGCCAAGAAGCTCGATGAGGAAAAAGCCGAGAGCGTGCTCGACGAGGTTTTGGCCTCTTAGCAGCCACGAGTTCTATTTGGTTTGAACCCCGGTGGGGGTCCGAAACACCGCAAGGCGTTTCGGACCCCCACCGGCATTTAAAGGCCGCTGGCAAGTCAGCGCGGAAGGGCCGTTGGAACACCGTTAGGCTGGAAGGCGTGAATGTCCCAACTTCGTTTAGCGAGCAAGAGATCCACCAGACGGCAGTCATCGTGGTGGCCGCCGGCTCGGGGACCCGGCTTGGCTACGGCATCCCCAAGGCCCTGGTCCCGCTGGCCGGCCGGTCGTTGCTCGAGCATGCGCTGGACCAAATCCAGCTGGCCGGCTGCGCCGCCCAAGTCATTGCAGTGCTGCCGGAGGACGAAGTGGAACTTGCTTCCATCGCGGCGAACCATCCGTTGCGACCACACTGCGTGAGCGGCGGAGCAACCCGCAACGACTCGGTGCGTGCCGGACTCGCGGCGCTGGAACCCGGGACCGAACGCGTCCTGATTCACGACGCAGCCCGCGCGCTGACCCCACCCGAGGTCTTCCTCCAAGTCGTGAGCGCACTTCTTGCGGGGGCACGGGCGGTGATTCCGGTGATGCCGGTGGTGGACACCATCAAGCAGGTGGCCAGCGATCCGGGACGCCAGCCGCACGTCACCGGCACCCCGGCACGCGATCTGCTGCGAGCCGTCCAAACCCCGCAGGGTTTCCACGCACCCACCCTGTTGGCGGCACACCAACAAGCCACGGATTGGGACCGGTCCAAGGCCGAGGCCATCACCGACGATGCGATGCTCATGGAAATTTTGGGTGAGCGTGTCGATACCGTCCCCGGTGCAGCGGCGGCCCTGAAGATCACCACCAAGCCGGACCTTGTCCTGGCCGAATCCATGTTGCCGGCACACCCCCCGAAGGAATCCCCTATGCCCCCGCACTCCGGCGGCCAGCAGCCCCCGCTGATCCCGCGCACCGGCATCGGCATCGATGTTCATGCCGTCGCCGATCCTGCCGAGCCCCGGGCCATGTGGCTGGCCGGACTCCATTTCCCCGAGGACCAGGGCCTGTCGGGTCACTCTGACGGCGACGCGGTTGCCCACGCCGCCTGCGACGCGCTGTTCTCGGCCGCCGGCATCGGGGATTTGGGAACACACTTCGGCACCGACCGTCCCGAATATGCCGGGGCCTCGGGCACCAAGTTGCTGGCCGAGGCCGCGCGCCTGGTGCGTGCCGCGGGATTCGAGATCGGCAACGTTGCGGTCCAGTTCGTTGGCCGGCGTCCCAAGTTCGCCGCCCGCCGGACGGAAGCCGACGCCGTGTTGAGCAAGGCGGCCGGTGCCCCGGTCAGCGTCACCGCGACCACCTCCGACGGCCTGGGGTACGAGGGTGCCGGCGCGGGAGTCACCGCCTATGCCACCGCATTGGTGTATTCGGTGCGCTGAAAAACGCCGATCGCGGCGCACCGGGTGTTTGACGACCTCGGATAACCTGTACAGGTGAGCATCCGTTTTTATGACACCCAGCAGGCAACGACCCGGGACTTCGTGCCCCTGACCGAGGGCAAGGTCGGGCTGTACTACTGCGGCGCCACCGTCCAGGGCATGCCGCACGTGGGACACGTACGCAGCGCCATCGCCTTCGACATCCTCACCCGCTGGCTGGAAAACCGCGGCTTCGAGGTCACCGTCGTCCGCAACGTCACGGACATCGACGACAAGATCCTGGAGAAGTCAGCTGCCTCCTTCGCCGAGGACTTTGAGGAAAACGAAGACTATTTTGCCCGCGAGCAGTGGTTCGCACTGGCTTACCGCTTCGAGCAGGAATTCAACGCGGCCTATGACACCCTGGGGGTGCGCCGTCCGACCTACGAACCCCGCGCCACCGGCCACATCCCGGAGATGCACCAGCTCATTGCCCGACTCATCGAGGCAGGCCATGCGTACCCGGCGCTGGATGACTCCGGCGACGTCTACTTCGACGTCCGTTCCTTCCCGGCCTACGGCTCGCTGACCCACCAGAACGTCGATGACATGCAGGGCGCCCCGGATGCAGACCCGCGCGGAAAGCGCGATCCGCGCGACTTCGCCCTCTGGAAGGGGCAGAAGGACACCGATCCGGCCAGCGCTTCCTGGCCCAGCCCATGGGGAACCGGCCGCCCCGGCTGGCACCTGGAATGCTCCGCCATGGTCACCAAGTACCTGGGCACCGCCTTCGACATCCACGGCGGCGGACTGGACCTGCGCTTCCCGCATCACGAAAACGAGATGGCCCAGTCCATGGCCGCGGGCCACGAGTTCGCCAACTTCTGGATGCACAACGGCATGGTCACCTACGAGGGTGAAAAGATGTCCAAGTCCGTCGGCAACACCATTGCCCCGGCAGAAATGCTGGAAATGGCAAGCCCCCGGGCCGTGCGCTACTTTCTGGGCCAGGCGCACTACCGCTCCCAGCTGGACTACCGCCCCGATTCCCTCGCCGAGGCCACGTCCGCGGTCGAGCGCATCGACGGGTTTGTGGCCAACGCGCTGGATCGCATCCACGGCGTGGGCCCCACCGAGGACTTCTCAATCGACATGCACCACTTCGAGGTGACCGAGGCCTTTGCCGACGCCATGAACGATGACCTCAACGTGCCACAGGCACTGGCGTCGCTTCATGAGACGGTGCGCCGCGGCAACATTGCGCTGGCAGCCGGCGACCTCGAGGCGGCCGACGAAGCCATGCAGCAGGTCATGGCCATGACCTACACGCTGGGCCTGGACGACACCATCGAGGCCGGCGGTTCCGCCGATGCCGCGCAGTCCGCCGCACTTTCGGTGCTGGTTGACGCCCAATTGGCCGACCGGGCAGCCGCCCGCGAGGCCAAGGACTGGGCGCGTTCGGATGCCATTCGCGACACCCTGGCCAAGGCCGGAATCGTGGTTGAGGACTCGGCGGACGGCGCCCGTTGGAGCCTGAAAGGGTAAGTTGCCACACAAAGGGCAAGGAATATGCCTTCCTTGTCGCTAAAATGGGCGGGGCGGTGCGTGAAATCGCCGTGCCGTCCGCCCCGATCCTAGGAATACACCATCATGTCTGCTGCACCAAGGCGTTCCGGCGCCAAAAGCAAGAGCAAGAAGGGCCCCTCCGTCGGAACCGGCGGATATGGCCGCAAGGCGCTTGAGGGCAAGGGCCCCACGCCCAAGGCCGAGGACCGCCCGTACCACAAGGCCTTCAAGAACAAGGAGCTTGCCGAGCGCTCCGCGGCAAAGCGCGGAACCTCCAAGGGCGGCCCCGCCTCCCGCGGCCGCAGCACCGGCGGACGCTCGAAGAACAGCGAAGAACTGGTCACCGGACGCAACTCGGTCGTCGAGGCCCTGCGCGCCGGCATTCCTGCCAAGGCGCTGCATGTGGCCATCCGGATCGACATGGATGAGCGCGTGCGTGAATCCCTGAAGATCGCCGCCGAACGCGGCATCCCCGTGATGGAAACCGGCAAGCCGGAACTGGACCGGATGACCGACGAGGCAATCCACCAGGGCCTGGTCCTGCAGATCCCGCCGTACGATTACGCCGATGCGCTGGAAACCGTCAAGGCCACCATCTCCAAGCACCGCAAGGGCTACGTCAAGAACGCCCCGCTGTTCATTGCACTGGACGGCATCACCGACCCGCGCAACCTTGGTGCGATCATCCGTTCGGCTTCGGCATTCAATGCCCACGCCGTAATTGTTCCCGAGCGCCGCTCGGTGGGCATGACGGCCTCGGCCTGGAAGACCAGTGCGGGTGCCGCCGTGCGCGTGCCGGTCACCCGTGCCCCCAACCTGACCTCCACCCTCAAGGGCATGAAGGAAGCCGGCGTATTTGTCATCGGCCTGGACGGCGACGGCGACGTCTCCTTGCCGGATCTCGGCCTGGCCACCGATCCGCTGTGCATCGTGGTGGGCTCCGAGGGCAAGGGCCTGTCCCGCCTGGTGCGCGAGAACTGCGACATGATCGTCTCGATCCCGATCAACTCCTCCATGGAGTCGCTGAATGCATCGATGGCCGTGGGCATCACGCTTTACGAGGTTTCGCGCAAGCGCAGCGCCTAAGGCACCGTGCACCGGGCCCCGCCCGGATGGCACTAGAATTTCATGAAAGTGGTTCGACGTTTCTGGCAAGGATTCGTCGGGCCACTTTCTTCGTTAACGAGCCTTGCCCTACTTCACCGGCCTCTACAGGGGTGGCTATTCCCAAGGCCACCGATTCTCGATAGCGTGAGGTGAATCGGAACCCCAGGTGCCGACAAGCAAGATGGGCACCCCGGAACGATGCAACGAGGGGGATGGAGAAAAGCCATGGGTCAAGCGGAGCTCGACGCCGACGACTATGCGCCGCACCGGCTAGAAGAATCATTGGGAGCGCCCTTGCACGTACGACCCGAGGTCCTCGAAGCGGTTGAACGGGGAGAAGACAAATCCCCGCACGCGGTCCTTGGGCCCCACCTGAACCTGTTGGGGCATGTGTGCGTCCGGACCTTGCAGCGCGATGTCCTGGCCATCAACATCCTGACCGCGACGGCCACGGTACCCATGCTTCGCGAGCACGGAGACCTCTGGGTGGGGTTGATCGAGTCCAAGGACATTGGCAGAGTTCCCGACTACCGGATCCAACGCATTGAGCTCGGGGGAGTCCGCGTGATCGATGATCCATATCGGCATACACCCCGTTTGGGTGAGCTGGAGCTCCATCGCCTGCGGACCGGAGGAACGCAGGTGCAGGAACTCTTGCTCGGTGCACATCCACAGCACTACTCCTCACCCATGGGGGACGTGGAAGGCACTGGTTTCGTAGTCAGGCAGGATGAGGCCGTTGCAGTGCGGGTTTGCGGCGATTTCAACATTTGGAACGGTTCCGCCCATGCCATGCGCCAGCTTGGCCATAGCGGGATCTGGGAAATCTTTATTCCTGGCGTTTCGGTCGGCTCCAAGTACCGATTCGAATACCTAGAGCCCACCGGCACATGGGTCGAGTATGCAGATCCTGTTGGCCACTATTCGACCGAGGATCCCGACACCATATGTGTGGTCCAACCCGAGGGGTTTGAGGCCTAGATCTTAGGTCAGACACGGGGACGGTGAATCCCAGACATTAAGCGGTAATTCCTATGGGCCAGCTCACAAAAGGTATTCTGCCTTGTTTTGGTGATTCCCTGGTGCCGAGGGATGGAAATTTCCCGTCTTTGCGGGGTTCCTGGACCCCTGGTGGTGAGGGTTCCTGCCGTTTGGACATTTGGGCCGGATGCGCGTACAGTTATTTCTCGCACCGAGCACCGCAACGTAGCCCGAAAGGGTGAAGCGCGGAGCCGATTGCAAAGAATTC
>NZ_JAOYTG010000020.1:0-88696 GCF_025847175.2 Paeniglutamicibacter sp. ZC-3
TCTTCCGCCGGACCGGCCAGGATGACCGCATCGGCGAGCCCGGTTTCGCACAGCGCGATCACTTCGGCTATTTCCGCACAACTGCGGGCAACCGTGAGGACGCCGCGGTGGCTTTCCAGTGACTTCTTGGCCTTCTTCCAGCGCCGCGCCCACTTGTCGTTGAGCTTGTCGACGTAGAGGTAGCCGTCAAGGTGGTCGTATTCATGCTGCATGATGCGGGCGAACCAGTCCGTAGCCTCGAAGGAGATCGCGTTCCCGTCGCCGTCAAATCCCTCGACCCGGGCGTAATCGGCGCGCTTGAGCGGGAAGTTCAGCGCGGGGGCCGAGAGGCACCCCTCGATCTCTTCTTCCGGATCCGGGTTGGCCTGCGAGACCTTTGAGAGGGTCAGGCGCGGGTTGACCACCACGCCGCGGGACGGAGCGCCGTCATCGTTCTCGTACGCGTAGGTGAAGATGCGCAGGCCCACGCCGATCTGCGGGGCAGCCAGGCCCACGCCGTTGGCCGCATCCATGGTGTCGTACATGTCGGTGATGAGTTCGCGCAATTCGTCGTTGAACTCGGTGACTTCCTGCGCGCGCGTGTGCAGCACGGGCTCGCCGTAAATGGTGACCGGACGAATACTCAAGGCTTCTCCTAGGGCTTTCAGGGGGATCGGGTAGGGGGGGAGGGGCGGGGGCGGCCCCCGGGACGATGGGCTTCAGGCGTGGGCGAGCAGCGAGGTGCAGATGCCTTCAGGCCTGTGCTTGCTGGTGATTCCGACGACTGTCGGCAGCTGCGCGGCCAGGAGCGCCTGCGCGACCGGGGTCTCCACGATGTGGCCACCGCTTGCGGTGCCTGGGCGCTGATCGACGTGGCCTTCTGGGGGGAACGGAGCTACACCGGGGCTGCCCGCGACCTCCCACGGAGAGCGGGGCATCCGGCGTTCCCCTCTCCCGGTCCAGGTGGCCGGTGGCGATCTCGCGGACGTGACCGTGGTCTTCACCAAAGATGCTGCGTTCCATCTGCTGGTCCGGCCCCTCTCTGCCGTGCGATGACGTGAAGTGTGGTGGGATGACAAAAGCCGCTCCGGAAATTTCCGGAGCGGCTTCATTGGGGTGAGTAACGGGGATTGAACCCGCGACCTTCTGGACCACAACCAGACGCTCTGCCGACTGAGCTATACCCACCAAGTTCGCCCTGAGGCTAGCTGTCCTGCCGGTCGGAATCTCTTCCGAACTGCTGGGCAACGAGAACTATCTTACACATACTTTGTGGTTGAGTGCCAACTCGAAAGCCGCCCTTTTGCATGTGTTATGCACCACAGTTCCTAATCAGCCGGTCTTTGCGCGATGATCCGGGCCGCTGCGACCTTCGCCGACGCCGAATCTGGCCCCGGAGCTGGGACCATGACGGTGGCCCGGTAGTACTTCAATTCCTCGATGGAGTCCCGGATGTCGCCCAAGGCCCGGTGGTTGCCGGTCTTGGCGGGGGCCTGGAAGAACGCGCGGGGGTACCAGCGGCGGGCCAGCTCCTTGATGGTGGACACGTCCAGGATCCGGTAGTGCAGGTGTTCGGTGACCTCGGGCATGTCCCGGGAGAGGAAATTCTTATCGGTGCCCACGGAGTTTCCGGCGAGCAGTGCCTTGTTGGGCTCCGGGGCGTGGGAACGGATGTAGTCCATGACCAGCTTCTGCGCCGCGTCCATCTCCAAGCCGGCGTCCAGCTCGGTGATCAGCCCGCTGGCTGTATGCATGTTGCGCACGAAGTCGCCCATTTGCTCCAGGGCGGCGGCGGGGGGCCTGATCACCACGTCGACCCCGTCACCCAGGATGTTGAGCTCGGAGTCCGTCACCAGGACCGCAACTTCGATCAACGCGTCATGTTCCAGGCTCAGGCCCGTCATCTCGCAATCGATCCATACAATTTTTTCAGCTGATATAGGCACGGACCCCAATTTACCCGATTCCTTCGCGGGCGGACCGCGGCGCGGCCAGCGCGGGAGCGGATCCGAAATGCACACCCCTGGCGGGGGTGCCCGTCAGGGACGGCCAAGCCTGTGGGAGGGGGTGCCTCGCCAAGTTGCGATGCTCAGTGCCTGGTGGAGCTGCCCGTGGCGCTCAGTAGCCACAGCATCACGAAGACGACCAGCAGGGTGCCGGCCAAGGCGATCGAGGCGACGGTGCTCATCCCCAGCAACGGCGAAGCAACCCCCAGCAGGACCGAAAGGAACGCACCCCAGCCCAGCAGGGAATGGTTGCGCACCGCACTGCCGACACTCTTTGCACGCCTGCCCACGGGTGTTGCCTCACTTCTGTGATCGATCAATGTTCCGGCCCCCAGCCTATGCACCATCCGCGGGCACCAACCCGTTAGCCACGCCCGGTGCGCAGCCGCGTTCAGGTGCCGGCGGCAGGGCGCCGCACTTGCCCTGGCCCGCACCCGCCGACGCGCCCGTGGATGCGCTTATCGGTCCGGTCCGACCGAACAATGTGACCTCGCGCGCACCGGGGCCCGCTTCCGGGTCAAACCCAGCGGGCGATGCTAGGATCGGACTTGATTTTTTACGCGGACTTTAGCGCCCGTGGGCGCCGCCGCGACGCGACCGGACAGCCGGTGCGCAAGCAGAAAACACACCTGGTGGATCCAGCCAAGGTACGACGAATCAGGAGCGGGGCGCAGATGAAAGCGGTGCGATCCTCCGCCGGGACCACTAGCCAGGCGGGTCGCGGGCCGCACCTGTCCCCGCTGATCCAAGGCACCATCGGCTCGATCATGATCATGCTGGGATCCTTCGGTGTCGGCTGGCTCGCCAGTGTCTCCCCGCTGAACCGCTACCCGCTGCTGATCGCGATCCGCACCGACTATTGGGGCGTGGTTGCCGGAACCGTGGTGCTGACCCTGGGGTGTTGGATCCTGTTCCGCGCCTGGCTGCGGCTGGGCCAGCAGCTGGCCGGCTGGCCGGAGGGCTCGCTGCGAACCGTGAAGAAGGCCGTGTGGGCCTGGAGCGTCCCGATGCTGATGGCGCTGCCCATCTTCTCCCGCGACGTCTTCGCCTACATTGGCCAGGGACGACTGGTGGCCGCGGGCCAGGACCCATACGTCGATGGCATCTCCACCATGAACAACTGGTTCCAACTCGGCGCCGACATCACCTGGGCCGAGGACGAAACGCCCTACGGCCCCCTCTACCTGAACGTGGAGTTCTGGGTGAACCAGCTGGTGGGCACGAGCCCGGACCTCTCGGTGCTGATCTTCCGCCTGGTCGCATTCACCGGGGTGATCCTGTGCATGGTCTACGTGCCCAAGATCGCGGCGCTGCACAAGGTCTCCGGTGCCAAGGCCACGTGGATCTCGGTGGCCAACCCGCTGTTCCTGATCAGCTTCGTCGCCAGCGCGCACAACGACTCGCTGATGATCGGCCTGGCCCTGGCCGGCACCTACTACGCGGCCACCCGCCGGGGCGTGCTCGGCGTGGTGCTCATTGCCGCATCCATCGGCGTCAAGCCCATCACCCTGGTCCTGTTGCCTTTCATTGGCCTGCTGTGGGCGGGTCCCGACGCCGGATGGTGGAAGAAAATCCGCTACTGGGCCTATACGCTGCTGCTTGTCTTCGTGATCATGGCCGTCATCGGTTGGGCCAACGGCTACGGCTTCGGCTGGCTCAAGGTCATGCTGGGCACCGGCACCGGTGCCGTCATCTTCGCCCCCGTGGGCGCGCTCAACGCCCTGCTCTCCGGGGCGCTGTCGACCATGGGCGTGCCCAGCGACTGGCTGCTGCCGGCACTGAAGCTCATCGGCCGGCTCGCCTCCGTGGGGCTGGTCCTGCTGCTGATCTTCAAGGGCAAGTCCTCGCACCTGATCCAGCGCATGGCCCTGGCCTTCTCCGCGCTGGTGGTGCTCTCTCCAATCATCCAGCCCTGGTACATCCTGTGGCTGCTGCCCTTCTTCGCCATCACCGGCATCCGCGACGACTGGCAACTGTTGTGGGTCTATGTCACCACCGCCTTCTTCATCGCCTTTGGCGCCGCGGACCAGCTATTCATCTGGCAGTTCCTCTCCGACCTGGACCCGTGGGTCAAGCACCTGTCCACCGGGATTTCCTGGGCCGCGATGGCGTACCTGGCGTTCGTGGACCCGCGGACCCGGAAGCTCTTTGTCGCGACGCTGCCGACCCGGTTGGGCGGCGGCGCCGGGCCGCTGCGCACCGGGCGCAAGAGACCCGGCGCCACGGCGAACGGTCTCGGGCCACGCGAGGATCCCGAGGTGCCCAACCCGTGAGCAACCCCGCCGGGATCCCGGATTTCCCCGACCTTCGAGCCGGCCGACGCTTCGCCGGCACCACCCGCGCCCTCGAGGCGTTGCGCCAGCGCGGTTCCCGCATCCCCTTGCTGGGCCGGCTGACCGGCGGCGGGGAGAACTCCCCGGACATCGCCATCGCCCAGGGCCTGCTGGCATCGATCATGGTGATGGCCGGGTCCTGGGGCGTGGGCTGGATCCCCAGCTCGCAGGAATCCCTGCTGGCCCGCTCCAAGTTCCTGCTTCCGCTGCGCGTGGAGATGCTCGGGGTCATCATTTGCACGCTGCTGCTGGCTTTGGGCTCGATGCTGCTCTTCCGCGCGTGGCTGCGGCTGCGCCAGCGCGCCGGAGAACCGGGCACCGACCCGCTGGCCTCGATCGCCAAGTCCATTTGGGTGTGGTCGATCCCGCTGCTCTTTTCGTTCCCGATCCTCTCCAAGGACGTCTACTCCTACCTGGGCCAGGGGAGGCTCATGCATGCAGGCCTCTCGCCCTACACCGACTGGGTCTCCCAGCTGCCGGGCTGGTTCGCGCAGGGCTCCGACTCCCTGTGGGCCGAATCCACCTCGCCCTACGGTCCGCTCTTCCTGATGTACGCGCGGTTTGTCTATTTCGTCTCCGGCGGCGTGCCCGAATACGGGGTCATGCTCATGCGCCTGGTGGCGGTGGCCGGGGTCGCGTTGTGCGCCTGGGCTGTGGTGGCCCTGGCCAGGCTCACCGGCCGGGATGCGGCATGGCCGCTGTGGATCTCCGTGGCCAACCCGCTGTTCCTGCTGAACATGGTCGGCGGGGTGCACAATGACGGGCTGATGATCGGCGCCACCTTGCTGGGCTTCGTGCTGGTGGCCCGCAAGCGCCACCTGGCCGGCATCCTCGCGGCCGCCGCGGCCATCGCCATCAAGCCCATCGTGGTGCTGGTCCTGCCCTTCCTGGGCCTGGCGATGGTGGCGCGCAACGCGCGAATGGGGAGCAAGATCCGCGCCTGGGTGTACACCGGGGCCGTTGCAACCGCGGTGATGGCACTGCTGGGCGCGGCCTCCGGGCTCTGGTTCGGGTGGATCCCGGCGATGGCAGGCGCCGGATCCGCGGCCTTCCCCTACGCCCCGGTCGGGCTGCTGGGCATGCTCGTCGGCTGGCTGGGCTCGCTGGCGGGCGGGGACCTGGACTTCATTGCCGGCATCGTGTTCTCGGTCTTCCGGCTTGCCTCCCTGGCCATCGTGTTCTGGCTGGCGGTCCGCCGCCCGGCCGGGCCGCCGCTGCTCTACGCCGGCTACGGGCTGGGCGCTGCGGTCGTGCTCGCGCCCATCATCCAGCCTTGGTACCTGCTCTGGCTGATCCCGTTCTTCGCCCTGAGCAGGCGCTACCCGGTGAATTGGGAACGCGCCCTGTACATCCTGTGCCTGCTGGTGCTGCTCTCCGGGGTGGTGGACCAGCTGTCCATCGGCCAGTGGTTCTCCCTGCTCTGGGTGCGGCTCTTCGCCGCGGCCATCTGCCTGGCCTACATGGGCTACCTGGTGTTCATCGACCCCAAGACCGCGGCGATCTTCGGCGCGGACCGCCGCCGGCCGCTGCTGCCGGGCAAGAAATAGCCCCTTCGTCCCCGCAAAACCCCCTCCAAAATCCCGAAGACCCCTAGAAATGAGGCAACCGGATCGTGATGCAACCGGTCAAGAACCTGTTCAACGCCCGTGAGGCCACGCGCCCGATCATCATCGGGCTGCTGGTGCTGACCGCAATCGGCGCGTCCATCGCCGTGCTGACCAAGCAGTGGTGCAGGAGCAACGGGTGGCCCGACGCGGAACAGCACCTGCACCTGTGCTACTCGGACTTCACCCAACTCTTCGGCACCCGGGGGATGGCCGACAAGCTCTTCCCGTACTTCACCGGGCTGCCGGCCGAGCAGGCGCTGGAATACCCGGTCCTGCTGGCCATCCTCGCCGGACTCACCGCGCTGGTGATCCCCGGCATCGGCTTCTCGCCCGAGCGCCAGCTGGCCTATTTCGACGTCAATTCCGCGGTGTCCTTCATCTGCTGGGCGGTCGTCGTGGTGGCCGTCGCCTACGCGGCGCGGCACCGCAGCCGGGACGCGATCATGGTGGCGCTGGCCCCCGGGATCATCCTCACGTCCCAGCTGAACTGGGACCTGTTGGCGGTGATGCTGGCGATGACGGGGCTGCTGGCCTTTTCCCGGAAGCACATTGTGTTGGCCGGGGTGTTGCTGGGCCTGGGCGCAGCGGCCAAGTTGTACCCGTTCTTCCTCTTTGGGGCGATCCTGGTGCTGTGCCTGCGCACTGGGCGGATGCGCCACTTCTGGGTGTCCCTGGCCTCCGGAGCGGTGGCCTGGCTGGCCGTCAACGTCCCGTTCATGCTCACCGCGTTCGACGAGTGGTCCCGCTTCTACACCTTCTCCGGGGACCGCCCGGCAGGCAACTCCTCGATGTGGCTCGCCTTCGTCTGGACCGGGATGGACGGCTCGACGATGTCCTACTTGTCCAACGGCCTCTTCGGACTGGCCTGCCTGGGCATCGCCTGGCTGGGGCTCACCGCCACGCGCCGCCCGCGCCTGGCCCAGCTCGCGTTCCTGATCGTCGCCGCGTTCCTGCTGCTGGGCAAGGTCTACTCTCCGCAGTTCGTGATGTGGCTGATCCCGCTCTACGTGCTGGCACGGCCCAAGTGGCGCGAGTTCCTGGTGTGGCAGGGCATCGAGGTGTTCCACTGGATCTTCGTGTGGCTCTGGAGCGCCAAGTGGGTCTCCGGGCTGAAGTACTTCGGGGATTCCTGGACGATCGAGATCCTCTACGGCCTGGGCATCGTCGCGCACATGGGCATGCTCGTCTACCTTTGCGTCAAGATCATCGGCGACATCCGGAACCCCGAGCGCGACGTGGTGCGCACCGAGGGTCTCGACGATCCGCTGGCAGGGCCGCTGGAAGGGCTTGAGGACAGGTTCGTGCTGGGGAGCAAGACCGCGAACAGCCGATGATGCCCGGCAACCGGCCGGCGTAATCCCGGTCTGACCCCACGCTGAACCGGCGGGATGGGATCCAGGACAACCTGGCTCCCATCCCGCTTTTGCGTACCCGGGCGGGCGGGCGGCAGCAGGGCCTGCATTCCGGGGGGACTTTTCCCACGACCCGTATATCGTGGGGAAGTGGTGGGCACCGGCCCGGAAAGCGCGCAGGGGCCGCACCGGTCCGGTGCGGCCCCCGTTGGAAGTCCCTGGCTGAAACGGTCGCTAGCGACCCAGGTACTCCGAGCAGACAGGCGCCACGGGGATGTCGCGGTGCAACACCAGCAGCCCTTCGTCGAGGGGAGCCACTTCCTCGAATCCCAGGGCGTGCGCGCGTTCCAGTGCCTGCGGCGGGCTCAGCGGATCCCAGCCGCCGAGTTCCTGCTCGTTGAAGTCGATGATCATCCAGTTGGAGAGCTCGGTGCCGATGTCCCCGTGCATGCCCACATAGGTGCGGGTGGTCAGGTGCGGCACCAGCGTGTCGGCTGCCTCGACGCACACGCCGTCGGGGATCATCGCCACGGCCCGTTCCTTGGCGGCGACCAGTGTGCCGGGTGCCCAGTTTGCGCCGGTGAGCGTGCGGCCCAACGGGAACACCGAATGGAAGAACAACGTGCCGACCAGCGCGAAAGCCAGCAGCCAGGCCGGTGCAATGACCCGGATTTTTTTCCAGCCGAAGCGCTCCATGAGCTTGCCCAGCACGTGCACGGCGGAGAGGATGAGGATCGGGGCCATGATCGCGTCGTATTGGTACACCGGAGCCCAGGTGTTCAGGCGGTCGTTGAACAGCCGGCTCAGCAGCATCGGCGCACCCAGGATGACGTACGGGGAGGCCAGCGGCAACAGGGCCAGCGGCAGGAAGCTCAGCAGCCACAGCGCGACCTTGAGCTCGTGGTCGAACAGGATGGCGATCGACTGGAACGGGTGGGTCAGCAGGAAGAGGATCGCCGCCCCGGCGCTGGCGCCCAGGGCGGTGTACTGCCAGTAGGTGAATTCACCGGCGGGGGAGAAGAGCGGAATCAGGTAGCTGGTGACAGCCACGTAGCCGCCCAGGCCTGCGGCCGCCAGCAGCGCGGCCTTGGCCCACTGCTTGTGGAAGAGCATGACGATGCCGATGGCCACGATGGTGATGCCCATGTCCTCGCGCACCAGCAGCAGCACGGCGGACAGGCCCACAACCAGCCAGTGGCGGGTGCGGTCGAAGGCCCAGATGATCCACGCCATGATCGGCACGCCGAACGCAACCTCGTGGAATTCCCAGTTTACGATCGCCTGGAACGGCCACCACAGCAGCATCGCCGAGGCGGTGAGCAGGGCGCCGAGGTGCCCGAAGCGCGGCCTGGTGAACAGGTAGACGGGGATCGCGGTGGAAATGAGCAGCAGCGTCAGGACGATGCCCAGCATCCGAGGGTCGTTCCAGATCCAGTAGAACGGTGCCAGCAGCGCCAGGATCGGGTGGAAGTGGTCGCCCAGCAGGTTGAAGTCCACGCCCTTGATCGGCACGATCGGTGCCTTGAACATGGCGTACTGCCGGGCCGCCTGGTCGAAGATGCCCAGGTCGTAGCCGCGGGATTCGAAGTTGGCAAAACGCAGGAAAGAGTGCGCAACGTACAACACCCCCGCGAGGACCATTGCCGTTCCCAGTTGCAGTTTCTGGGCGCGGCTCACGGGAGCGGGGGTGTTGTTGGGCATGGACTCGAGTTTATCCGCAAGTCGCTGCGTGGACGATTCGATGGTGTTACTTGGCGGGAGCCAGACCGGTGCGCGCCATCGCGTCGGCGTAGGCCGCGTAGATTTCCTCAAGGTGGGCTTGCTGGCGCTCCGGGGAGCCGGCAAAGGCGCGCCCGTCCAGCGACTTGACCTTGTAGGTCTTGAATCCGCGACGCCACAGCAGCGGGTTCTGGGTCTTGACCAATTGCTCGGAGAGGCGGTGCGCCTCGGTGCCGTGGGCGATCAGGACCGATGCGCGCGGCACGACCTTGAGCAGACGCAGCAGCGGCTTGAGGCCCGAGGTGATCTGCGGCGGGGTGAACTTGCCGTTGGCCTCGCCCGGGGTGTGCCACGGGTGCACGTTCCACGGCAGGATGTACTCGGGACGCAGCCCCAGCTGCCATTGCATGCCCAGCATGCGCGTGGCGGCTTCCTGCGAGCCGGCGTCGATGAATCCGCTCTCATGGGCCACACCGATGTTGGAGTACAGCGAGATGATCCGCGCCTCCTCGATGTTGTGCATCGGATCCACGTAGGAAACGGAGGTGGCGGGTCGAAGCGCGCGGGTCTCGTCCAGAAGACGGTTGACGGGTTCGATCTGCTCCTCGTAGCGGCGTTCCATGAGGGAGTGTTCGACGTGGTCCGGGGCAATGGCTGTCATGAAGGTGAGGTTCTCCTGCTGGTGGTACGGAGACATGGGGCGTCGTTGCGGGCGCGCGTCATCCAAGGGGCGACGCACGTCCATAACCATGTCAATGCTGCTAGAGCGGGGGGAGTGGGATCGAAGTGGTTCCGGTGGCTGTCATGCCCCAAGGTGAACGCAGGGTTGATCCACGCTTAACAATAGCCGCTCGCGGGCCGTTTGGGCAGGCTCGGCCGCCACGAGCCGAGGGTGATGATTGGCACAGATCCCGCATCGGGGCACACAATCGGTGGGCTTACTTGGTGCTTTCTTCATGGCCCGCCGCCTTGACCGCGTGCTTCCCCGCGGGCCGGACCCGGGGCTGCGCGGTCGGACGGCGCGGGTGCAAGCACATAGGATTGACCGTGGTCGGCCACCGGGGGGAACATGCCGTGGCATGCCCGGAGGGCCACCGTTAGCGCATCACCAGACCCACGATCGATTGAGGCATCCAGCCAAATGAATGAAAAGATCCCGAACGAGCCGCACAAGGCCGTCTTGCGCACCGCGGTGGCTGCGACCGTCGTGATTGCCGTCGGCGCATTCGTATTGTCCTTTGCCGCCCTGACCGACCTTGCCCAGCGCTCGGGCATCGACGAAAACCTGGCCTGGATCTGGCCGGTCATCGTTGACGGCATGATCGTGGCCTCCACGGTGGCCATCGTTGCGCTTAACGGCCACGACCGCCGCGCCATGATCTACCCGTGGACGCTGCTCTTCTTCGGCGCCTTCGTCTCCACGGCAGCGAACTCCGTGCACGCAATCCTGACCGTCGGCGCCATGCAGTCCGACATCCCGCCGGTGGTTTCCGCGCTGGTGGCGGCCATGCCGCCGGTCGTCCTGCTGGCGATCACCCACCTCACAGTGCACATGTACCAGAAGAAGGCAGAAGCCGCCGAGCGTCGCGCCATTGCGTCATACGACGAGGAGGCTGTCGAGGCCGAGAAATACGGGCTGGCCTACGACGACGGCTTCCAGGCTGCCATGAGCGATGCACAGGCAGCCGAGGCCGAACGCCTGGTTGCGGCCAAGGAGCAGCTGGCCGAAGCCACCTCACGGGCCCGGGCCGAGGGCCGTGCCGACGCCGGCAAGAGCGCCCCGGGCGCAAAACCGGCCGTGGCGCCGTCCGCCGGGCCGCAGCGCCCGGCCGCCGCTGCTTCCAACGCAGCCCAGGCTTTCCCTTCGGGCAAGGCCCAGGCCATGGATGCCAACGGCCCCTCGCCGCTCTACGACGAGGTTGCCCAATCGCTGGATGCCAAGAACTAGGCACCCGCGCCCACCCGCTGAAGCCCGCGGACCGTTGTTCCAGGGATTTGTCCCCCGCCTCAACGGGCCGCGGGCTTTTCCATGCCATCCCGCAAGAGGGACAAACTTTGGGACGGCTGCCGCGCCGCCACAAATGACGGGAAGCGGCAGTTGATAAGCTGATCCGTGAGCACCCCCGACCAGCCGTTTTTGTAGGAGGCACGTGTGGGCACCCCCTGGGAAACCCTTGATGATTCGTTGCGCGACCAGGTTAGGGGCAGCGTTGAACGGTATGCCGCTGCCCGCCCGATGCTGGAACATGTCGCCGAGGCCATGCGCACCCGCATCGAGTCCCTCTTTGACGAAACCGAGAACACCCCGTTGTTCGTCGTCAGCCGGGTCAAGACCGTCGAGTCCTTCCGTGACAAGGCCTCCCGCATGTTGGTGGGGGAGGAGGGGGAAACCCCCGCGCTGGAGTTCCCCAGCCCGCTGCGCGAGATCCACGACCTGGTGGGAGTGCGGGTGATCGTGAAGCTGCCGCATGAGATCCGCGAAGCCGCGAACCTGATCAAGCGCCGCCGCTCCGACTTCGACTGCCGCTCCGACCGGGAGAAGGACATCGGCTCGGTGGAATCGGGAACCTACGGCTATTCGTCCCGCCACCTGATCCTCAAGACCCGCGGCGAGGAGGTCGTGCGCGACTTCCAGGCGAGGCTTGGCGGGGACACCAAGATCACCGGAAACTTCGTCTTCGAGGTGCAGATCCGCACGATCCTTTCCCATGCGTGGAGCGAGATCGAGCACGACATCCGCTTCAAGAACGCCGAGCCGCGCGCCTGGAGCCCGCACATTGACCGGCAGTTCACCGCCACCGCCGCGATGCTCGAGGCGGTGGAAGACCAGTTCTCCGAGTTGCACGAACGCTTCGAGACCGTCACCGGCTTCTGGGATGCCCAGGGCGAGGGAGCAGTGCCGCTGGGAGCGGCGCGCATCCAGTTCATCTGGCAGACGCTGCTGCCGCACGTGGACAGGAAGTCCGATGACGACTGGGGGTGGGCCGCGGAACTGCTCGCCGCCCACGGACTCGCCCGCACCCGCGAATTTGCCGCGCTGCTCCAACCCAACGTGATCACCTCGGTGCGTGCGGCCCTTGACCACCGCTACTCCCCGGGCCCCGACCGCCTGTTGGACGACGTACTGCTGTGGCACTTCGGAACCACCCACATCGATGCCACCAGCGGAGGGGATGCGCACCGGGCCGATTCACTGCGCCGCCGCCTGGTGCAGATGGACGCGTACCGGATCAAGCAGGCCCAGAACACTCCCGTGCCGGCGCCCGCCGCCGGATTGCCTGCATCGGCGGCGCGAGCGGCGTTGGACGAATCCCAGGCCGAGGCGACAGCCGATTCGAAGCCAGATTCCAAGGCTGTGCCCAGGTCCGGTGGCGCCAAGGCAGACCAGCAACCTGCCAAGGGCAACGCCAAGCCCTGAGCATCTCAGCTCCCCGGCGGCACCGCACATCGTGTGCCGTCGCGGGGGGCCCAACTGCGTCGGATGCGGACCCCAGGTGTGGATCCGGCGTGAGATTGAACGCATCATCACGCCAAAGGGCTTGCCACCCGCGTAGACTGGGTAGGTTGCCCAGCAGGGCCCCAAAACTTTACCGAAAGGTCTCACTGTGATTTCCGTTGCCGATTTGGAGCTGCGCGCCGGCGCACGCCTTCTCATGGAGGGCGTCTCGTTCCGCATCGACAAGGGCGACAAGATCGGCCTCGTCGGGCGAAACGGTGCCGGCAAGACGACGATGACGCGCGTGCTGGCCGGGGAGTCGCTGCCCGCCGGCGGCGCCGTCACCACCACGGGATCCATCGGCTACCTGCCGCAGGACCCGCGGACCCCCAACATGGAGCAACTGGCCCGCGACCGCATCCTCTCGGCCCGTGGCCTGGACATCATCGTCGGCAAGCTCAAGAAATGCCAGGACGACATGGCCTCGGAGGACGAGGCCGTTGCTGCCAAGGCCATGCGCCAGTACGACCGCATCGAGGCCGAATTCATCGCCGGCGGCGGATATGCCGCCGAGTCGGAGGCCGCGGCGATCTCCAACAACCTGGCCCTGCCCGACCGCTTGCTCAACCAGCCGCTGTCCACCCTGTCCGGTGGCCAGCGCCGACGTGTCGAATTGGCCCGGATCCTCTACGCGGACGCCGAGACGCTGCTGCTCGATGAGCCCACCAACCACCTCGACGCAGACTCCGTCACCTGGCTGCGCGGCTTCCTGGCCAACCACCAGGGCGGCCTGCTGGTGATCTCGCACGACACCTCGCTGCTTGAAGCCACCGTTAACAAGGTCATCCACCTGGATGCCAACCGCGCCACCATGGACGTCTACAACCTGGGCTGGAAGCGCTACCTGGCCCAGCGCGAGACCGATGAGCGGGCCCGCAAGCGCGAGCGCGCCAACACCGAGAAGAAGGCCACCACGCTGCTCGCGCAGGCCAACAAGATGAAGGCCCGGGCCTCGGGTGCTTCGGCCGCGCAGTCCATGCTCAAGCGCGTGGACCGGCTCATGGGCGGGCTGGACGACGTCCGCGTCGCCGACCGCGTCGCGGCCTTGCGCTTCCCGGATCCGGCACCCTGCGGCAAGACCCCGCTGATGGCCGAGGGCCTGTCGAAATCCTACGGCTCGCTGGAGATCTTCACCGATGTCTCCCTGGCCATCGACCGCGGCTCCAAGGTCGTCATCCTGGGCCTGAACGGCGCCGGCAAGACCACGCTGCTGCGCATGCTCGCCGGGGTCTCCAACCCCGACACCGGCGACCTGATCCCGGGCCACGGCCTGAAGATCGGCTACTTCGCCCAGGAGCACGACACGCTGGACGTGGACCGCTCGGTGCTCGAGAACATGCGTTCGGCAGCCCCTAGCCACATGGGAGATGCGGAGGTGCGCGGCATTCTGGGTTCCTTCATGTTCTCCGGCGACGACGTTTCCAAGCCGGCCGGCGTGCTCTCCGGCGGCGAGAAGACCCGTCTGGCCCTGGCCACCATCGTGGCCTCCAGCGCGAACGTGCTGCTGCTCGATGAGCCCACCAACAACCTGGACCCGGCCTCGCGCGCCGAGATCCTCTCCGCGCTGTCCAACTTCTCCGGGGCCGTGGTCATGGTCTCGCACGACGAGGGCGCGGTTGCAGCGTTGAACCCGGACCGTGTGGTGCTGCTGCCCGACGGCGACGAGGACCTCTGGAACGATTCCTACCTGGAACTGGTCACCCTGGCCTAGTCAGGATTCGGCCCGCCTTTCCCGTCCCTGCCAATGGCAGTCATCGGGAGGGCGGGCTTTTTCATGTCCGCGGCCGGGGGAGCGATGCCGCCGACAGTGCCCGAAGCGCATCGATCCCGCCCCACCTTGCGCGCGGAGCCGGGCAGGGGCTAGCTTCGGTGTACCGGACCCGCTCCACCGGGCGGGTCTGCTGCCACCCCCCTGCACGCCACGGGACGGAACCATGGACCCCACCGACTGGACTATCGGACCCGCTACGGACCCTTCCGAGCTGGTCGCGGCCTCCGACCTGTTCGATTTCCCGGTCAGCGAGCACGGGGCCAGAGAGTTCCTGGCCATGCCGGGTCACCGGTTGCTGCTGGCAAGAACCGCTGACGGAAACGCCGTCGGCTTCGTTTCCGGCGTCGTCATGCGCCATCCCGACAAGCAACCGGAAATGTTCGTCTACGAGCTGGGCGTCGCGGAGAGCCACAGGCGCCGTGGGATCGCCGCCGCACTGTTGCGCGCACTGGCACTTGAAGCCTTGGTGCTTGGTTGCACGGGTATGTGGACCGGGACCGAAAGGGGGAATGTCGCTGCCCTGGCGACCTATGGGTCCCTGGGTGCCACGGTGGATGACGAATCGGTGTTCATCCAATGGGCAGCGTTGGCAGAGGCCTTCGTCCCGGGAACGACGCCTTCCAGCACGTAGGGCCGGCGGCGTGGGGCTAGGAGTGGGGACCCGCTACCCCGGCGTCCCGTGCGGCGGCGGCCCTGCGTTCCAGCTCATCGAGGTAGGCATCCTCGGTGGCCTCGTCGGTGGGGCTGCCGTCGCGGCGGACAAGCTTCTTGGGCTTTCTGCGCAGCCGGTGCGCCTGGTGCAGCACCGGTTCCTCGCCGCGCAGCGCGGCCGCCGCCCGCTCCTCGCGGTCCTCGCGGTTGATCCTGGCCTGCTGCTTGGCCGCATAGCCGAAGCCGATGAACACCAGCACGCCGAAGGCGAACCACTGGAAGGAATAGGACAGGTGCGGTCCCTCGTCTTCCTCGGGGCGCTGCAGCTGGGTGGGTGCCGCGGCCGGAGCCGGGTCCTCCAGATACATCAGCCCATAGCTGCCGGTGGTCACGGGGTATCCCAGTTGCCGCTCGTAGGTGGCCAGGTCCACCGAGGCCAGCTGCCCCTCGGGTGCCCCGCGGTCCAGCGTCGGCTCGCCGGCCTTGAGCCGGACCTGGACATCCACGGTTCCCGCCGGCGGCGCGGGGATGGCGTCCGGGCGCCCGGAGTTGTCATTGCCGATGGGCAGGAAACCGCGGTCAACGATCACGGTGGTTCCCTCCAGGGTGCGGAAGGGGACCAACACCTCGTAGCCGGGGCGGGAACCGGAGATGCGGTTGCGCACCACCACCTGGTCATCGGCCAGATAGCTGCCGCGCAGGGCGACGGGCGTCCATTTGCCGTCGTTGGGCAGTTCCTCGAAGAGACCCTGGGCCTGGGCAAACGGGATCGGCTCGGCGTCGTAGTTCAGCTTCACATGGGAGATCTCGGTCAGGGCGCCCTCACGACGGTCCATCTGCCATTTGCCCAGGAACGTGAAGGTGGTGGCGAACAGGCACACGAGCAGCAGCCAGCCAATCCAACGGGTGCTTGCCAGGAATCGATACACGCTTCTTCATTCTCCTTGGGTGCTCGAGCCGGGTGCGGCGTCTTCGAGCGGCAGGCGCTGCTTGAAGAGCAGGCGCTCGGTGAGGTAGTTTTCGAGCCAGTCGGCATGATCGGCACAGGCCAACCAGGTTTTCCGTCGTTCCGGAGTGTGGATCTTCGGGTTGTTCCACAGCAATGCAACGGTGGCGTCGGCACGGCAGCCTTTGCGCGAACATTTCGGGGGCCCGGTGGGGCCCTGGGGCAGGCTGGCGCCTCCGAGTGAATCAAAGATGCTCATGCAGTGCCCCCGTGCCGGTGTCGGCCGGCCGCGGGCTGGCCCGGTTCGGTGGGCTGTTCCGCATCTTCCACGAAGCTCCCGTCGATGGTGGTGGGCGCTTCCTGCGGGTAGGGAGCGTCGACAGCCGCCCAGTAGGCGTCCGACCCATCAGGCTGCGCGCTTCCGGAAGCATCCTCCGTGGTGGCGCGCTCTGTAACGGTTTCGCCGAACTCGTCGAATTCGTAGCTTTCATCTGCAGTCCAGGGGCGGGCAGGGGCCGCTCCCGTGGTGGGTTCGCCGAAGGGCGTTGGATGGGTCTGGTCGTTCCCGGTTTCCGGTGCCGCGGTGCCGGACCCAAGCTGGTGCGGGTCATCGCCCGCGAAGTATTCCGCTGCCGGCTGGCGCTTGGTCACGTCCGCACCGCCATTGGCGATGACGACGGCGACGTAGGGCAAGACGATGGCGGCGGCGAGGAAGGTCCACTGCAGCCACCCGTGCGCGAAGAAGGCAGCAATGAAGCAGGCCAGGCGCACGGACATCGAGATCGTGTATTTGAGCACGCGGGAGTGCTGTTCCACGGTGTGGGACTCTTGCGCCTCGGTGATCCGATGGACCGGTTGGCCCTGGTCATGGTGGTGGTGGTTGTGATGTGGCTCGCTCATGGTTCTTCCGTCGATCCGTTAAGCACCATTGTCTCACCGACTCGCGCCGCCTTACGAATCCTTGCCTTGCCCCCGAGGGGAAACTCCGTGCCGGGCCCGACCGGGGGCCGAACGACAGGGGGGGGTGTCCCCTTGCCGGGCAATGGTTTTCCGATTCCGGCTCACCGGTTCAGTGCGCACCGGTCGCTTGAAGATGACTCGCTGAACAGCGGGTACAGGACGGGGTTGGCACGGCTCCGGCTAGAATTGGATGCGCATACCCCCTGCCCACCCCAGAACTTCTTTATGGAGGATCCATGTCCGAAACCCCCACCGGCCGCAGCGTGCTGGTCACCGGAGGCAACCGCGGAATTGGCCTGGCCATCGCCCGCGCCTTCGAAGCCAACGGCGACAAGGTCGCCATCACCTACCGCAGCGGGGAGGTCCCCGAGGGGTTGCTGGGCGTTCAGGCCGATGTCACCGACACCGCCTCCATCGATGTAGCGTTCACCGAGGTTGAAGCGTCCCACGGGCCGGTAGAGGTGCTGGTTGCCAACGCCGGTGTCACGCGCGACATGCTCCTGTTGCGCATGAATGAGGACGATTTCACCTCCGTGATCGACACCAACCTCACCGGTGCGTTCCGCGTCATCAAGCGCGCATCCAAGGGCATGATCAAGATGCGCAAGGGCCGCGTGGTCCTGATTTCCTCGGTCGTCGGCCTCTACGGTTCCCCGGGCCAGATCAACTACGCCGCCTCCAAGTCGGGCTTGGTGGGCATCGCCCGCTCGCTGACACGCGAATTGGGGTCGCGCGGCATCACTGCCAACGTCGTGGCACCCGGCTTCATCAACACCGACATGACTGCCGCATTGCCCGAGGCCACGCAGAAGGGGTACCTGGCTTCCATCCCGGCCAACCGCTTCGCAGAGCCCGAGGAAGTGGCCAACGTGGTGCGCTGGATCGCCAGCGACGAAGCTGCGTACATCTCCGGAGCCGTCATCCCCGTCGACGGCGGACTGGGCATGGGCCACTAGCATCATCCAGCATGCTCCCTCCCCGTTCCGGTGAGGCGGGAGGCTCGTGCGGTCGCCATACATTCTGTGCTGACCGCACGAGCGGGTCCGCGTGTTTGGTGCCCCTTGACGGGGGAGTATCAACGAGGGCAGCGGAATCCCGATGCCGAGGCAGAACACCCTTTGAAACGCAGCAGGATCGTGCGGCTCTGACCAGCTTCCATTTCCTGGTCGATGGTTGTTGAAAACCTGCCAATTTTATTTATCTAGGTAAATTTTTGAGTTAGTCAATCTCTTGACTGGGTGCGTCATGCGCGACGCTCATCACCACAACCTTCATGGAAGACGGGGTTCTTCCATCGTGATTCGGGAAACAGCCCACGGCAGGGGGACCCGTCAGTGCATCGGAAACGCGAACCGCTGACGCTGCTTTCCCCAACGCGCCGTCCAACCGATGCGACGTGCTCCGGTTCCACGCCATAAACTGGGGGTGACACCGGCAAACGTACGGGTGCAGCCGCACAGCGTACGAGCCGGGCTACGACGGGAAGAAGAAGCCATCATGGAAAGCCTCAAGGACCGCCTCCGCGCGGACATGACCGCGCACCTCAAGGCCGGGAACAAGGTGGAACTCACCACCGTGCGCAACCTCCTGGGTGAGATCAACACCCGCGAAAAGGGCGGTAAGATCCCGCTCGAACTCGACGACGCTGCGGTGATTTCCTTGCTCCAGAAGGAAGCGGCGCGTCGGCGCGAAACTGCCGTGACCTACACCGAGGCCAGCCAGCTGGATCGCGCCGCGGCCGAAGAGCAGGAAGCCGCCGTCATCGAAGGCTACCTTCCGGCGGCACTGACCGAGGGCGAAGCCAAGGCGATCGTCGCCGACGTCGTCGCCGAATTGCGCGCAGGTGGAACCGAGCTTGGCATGCGCCAGATGGGCACCGTCATGAAGCAGGTCACCGAAAAGGTCGCTGGCCGCTTCGACGGCAAGGCACTAAGCAACATGGTTCGCGCGGAACTGGCCTAATCGTTTCCACGGGGGAGAGCATCCCAGGGGGGTGCGCCCCCGTGCCGGGGACAGCAGCGTGGACACTTCCTGCAACTGCTCCGTGGCGCGGTCGGGGCGATGGCCCCAGGCAAACTCACTCGCGGCGTCCGCGCAAGTGGCGGCATAGGCCACCGGAGGACAAGTCGTTGGGCGCCCACTACCGCGTCCCCGGACCGGGCCAAGGGGCCCCTGGACTAGACTTGTTTGGAGGATTCCTACAACAGTGCACACCCGTGTGGACTGGCAGGATTGAGAAGGCGGAGCGCACGTGTTGTGTGTTCCACCCAAAGACTTTCACCACCAACACGATAAAAGTGCCGAATCCAGTGCGCGCCGCAGCGCCAGGCCCGGCCACCACTTTAGGAGCAGCATTGAACGATCTTTCAGCCAAGGGCGCCATCGTCACCGGATCCTCCCGCGGTATTGGTGCCGAAGTAGCCAAGATCCTCGCCGCACAGGGTGCCGGCGTGGTCATCAACTATCGCCAGAAGGCGCCGCGCGCCAACAAGATCGTTGCCGGTATCGTTGAGGCCGGCGGCCGCGCCGTGGCCGTGGGCGCCGATCTGACCACCCCTGAGGGTCCGCCCGCACTGGTCGACGCCGCGATCGAGAACTTCGGCTCGCTCGACGTGCTGGTGCTCAACGCCTCCGGCGGCATGGAATCGGGCCTCGGTGAGGACTACGCACTGCGCCTGAACCGCGATGCCCAGGTAGCAATGCTCGAGGCGGCCACCGCGAAGATGGCCCCGGGCTCCCGCGTCGTCTTCGTCACCAGCCACCAAGCGCACTTCATCGACCAGGTCGAGACCATGGACGCCTACGAGCCGGTGGCCCGCTCCAAGCGCGCCGGCGAGCTGGCCCTGCGCGAGTTCATCCCGGCGCTTGAGGCCAAGGGCATCAGCTTTGTGGTCGTCTCCGGCGACATGATCGAGGGCACCATCACCGCGACGCTGCTGGACCGGGCCGAGCCCGGTGCCATCGAGGCCCGCCGCGCCGCCGCCGGCAAGCTCTACTCCGTCGAGGAGTTCGGCGCCGAGGTGGCCGCCATGGTCACCGCGGACGTGCCCGCCGGGCACACCGAGTACGTGGGCGGGGCCGGCGACTTCCTGAAGAAGTAGGCCCGCCGTCCGGCATCTCGTTCGGGCGCCAATAGGAAAACCGTGCATTTCCACCTTCCCCTGCGAAGGCGGACGTGCGCGGTTTTCCTGCGTTTCGCCAGAAAGCGTTTCAGGCGACCGGAGGGAAGCCGCGGTCCGCGGGTCCGCGACGAGTCACTTTCGCGTGATCAGGATCCGCACCAGGGAGCGCAGGCCGAAGACGAACCCACCGAGCGCCAAGGTGTAGCCAAAAAACTGGTAAAGCCGAAGGTTCTGCGCCAACATGGGGCCGCTCTCGGAAACCATCAGCAAGATGCTTCCGAGGATCGCGGCGATGGAAATCCCGGCGATGATGCCCTCGTGGACAAGCCCCGTGAGAAAGCCGCGGTCCGTGGGGGAGGCGAACTGTCGGACGTTCACCTGCAAGTTGCCGTTCTCGATCTTTTCGTTCAGCATGGACAGATTCCGCGGCATGCGCTGCAGACTTGAAATGAACCCGATGGCGTTGGAGGCCAGCAGGTGTGCTCACATGTGGCCCACGCGTCCAGACTACGTGACTCGCTGCTCCGCCGACACGGCTGCCAGGCGTCCCGGGCGGGCAGCGGGAATCCGCAGCGATGCGGTGAATGGAAGAAGGCGGCGTTCCCGTCCCCCCGGCCGGGGGGATGGGAACGCCGCCTTCATGGATGCCCGTGGGCCAGGGCTAGGGCTTCTTGCCGCAGATGACCTTGTTCCAGGGCTGATAGGTCCAGGACTTGGTTTCAGCCGGGAGCGTCTTGTCCGGTGCGGTGCGCGTGCGAGTGACGTTGATGGAGAAGCCCTTCTTGCCGCCGCGTTCGGGCTTGCAGTTGGCGGCAGAATTGTACTCGGTCCCCGGGTTGGTCAAGTTGTACTTGGCCGAGGACTTGCTGCCCACCGTCCAGTAATCGGTGCTCCACAGTCGCGTGTTGACCTTCCCGCCGCCGACCCACGCCTCGATCATCACGCCGTAGGGGGTGTTGTTCTTCCATGCCATGTCGACCTGGCCCTCCCAGAGGGTGGCCTCGCGTCCGGCCGGGTAGCGTTCAAACCAGCGGCTGTGCGGCTTGTGCGTAATGTCGTCGTACCCGGCCAGGAACCCGGCGTTGTACATCTGCGTGGAGATCTGCGAGAGTCCGCCGCCCACGGCCTCGGTGGCGAAACCGTTGACGACCACGCCGGAACCGAAGTAGCCATTGGCCGTAGTGATCGGGCCCAGCGCCTTCTCCAGCGAGAAGGTTTCCCCGGGCATGACCAGCACGCCGTTAAGCCGCTTGGAACCGGCATAGAGGTTCTTAGTGCGCACGGTGTCTGCAGCCGGGTACGGCGTGGAGAAGTTAACGATGGCTTCCTTCACACCCAGCTTTTTCGCCTCCGCGGTGGTCAACTCCGGGACCGTGGTGGTCAAGGAGACCTTGGCGGTGCGGTTCTTGGCCTTGGAGGCAGCCAGGACCAGCTGGTCCAGGTTCTTCGAGTCGATGGTGGTGCCGTTCTGGGACGGGATGACCTTCGGCGCCCCGCCGGAGAGCACGATCCTGGCGTCCTTGGCCGTGGACTTGAATCCGTCGGCCCCCTTCGCTGCGGCGGCAACCAGTTTCTCGGTGTCCAAGGACATGGTCACGGCGTCGCCGGAGACCTTGAACGAGGCGGCGTCGCCCAATTGCTCGGGGGTCAGCGAGGCGGTGGACTTCCCATCGGTGAGCTTGATCGGGCCGGCCACCAGCGGCTTCGCCGTCTCCTCCAGCGCTGTCTCCAGTGTCTTGGCAGAGGTCTTGGGCTCACTCAGCGCGGCGGGCAGTTCCAGCGGCTCCGCCGGGTCGAACCAGGATTCCGAGACGACGCCCACGGAATCGTCCACGTTCAGCACCACACCGGTAACCGGCTTGGTCAGCACGGGCCTTGCGCCGTCGAAAGCCAGCTTGCCTTCGGCGGTCTCCGTTGCGACCTTGGCGGCCAAGGAATCGAGCTCGGCGCGAAGCTTGGCTTCGTCGACGTTGCTGGCCGGTTCAATCTGCAACTCGCCGGTGAAGCGCTCGAGCAGGGTGGCTGGGTTCAAGTCGAAGCCGACGAGTTCGTCCACGGTGCCCTCGAGATCAATCGAGAGACCGGCGGCGGCCGGGTCGAGGGATTCCTCACGGCCGTTGACCTGCACCGGGATTTCCTGCGCGGTGGCAGGGGTGAGCTTCTCCGCCAGGATCTGGCGTGCCGCTTCCGGGGACAGGGAGCCGACGTTCACCCCGTGGACGGTGGTGTTCGCCGGAATCTGCGAGCCTGCGTATGCCGCAGCCCCTGTGTACAGTCCGCCGGCAAGTACGACGCATGCCCCGCCAATGAGCCAACCACGGTGTGACTTGCGTTCGGGGCCGCGCTTTTTGCGTCCCATGTTTTCACTGTGCAAAACGAATCGTTCTCTTCCATCGGGGGCACGGCCGCGAACCGTGTTGGGGGTTGAGGCGTCCCTGTAACAGGGCTTCGCCACCACCTGCCATTCTACCGGTGGCATCCAAACGAAGGACTAAATAACGGGTGATTAGGGAAAATCGTTATGAGATCCCCACCAAGTCGGCGATGATGTCCAGCCGCGGCAGGTCGATCCTGGCATCCGCGGCTTCACGCAACAGCGGCTTGGCGTTGAACGCGACGCCGAGCCCTGCGGCGCCGACCATGTCCAGGTCGTTGGCGCCGTCCCCGGCCGCGATGGTGTGCTCCATGTCGACCCCGAGTTCGCGGGCCCAGGTGCGCAACATGACTTCCTTGTACGCGCGGTCCACCACCTGCCCGTTGACCATGCCGGTGAGCTTCCCGTCGACGATGACCAGGTCATTGGCGCGGGCAAAGTCCAGGCCCAGTTCGGCCGCCAGCGGATCCAGGATCTGGGCGAAGCCGCCGGAAACCACCGCCACGTGGTGGCCAGCCGCCTTGAAGGCGGCGATAAGTTCGGCCGCACCGTCACTGAGCTCCAGGCGCCCGCGCACCGCATCGATCACCTCGGCATCGAGCCCTGCCAGGGTGGCCACCCGGGCATGGAGCGAGGCGGCGAAGTCCAGTTCGCCGCGCATTGCAGCCTCGGTGACGGCCGCGACTTCGGCCTCCCGTCCGGCGTGGGCGGCCAACAACTCGATGACCTCTTGCTTGATCAGGGTGGAGTCCACGTCCATGACCAGCAGCAACTTTTTCGCACGCACAAGTGCGGCAGGCACCACGGCAATGGCGGAAGTGCGCAGCTCGAGATCCTCCGAGCGGGCCAGCAGGTTGTCCAGCGGGTTCACCAGGGCACGAAGCTGGCGCACCGTCCCGGTGACCTCCCAGCGCGCACCGTTGCGACCGGCACGCTCGAAGGATTGCTCCATGATCACCGCGTGGCCCGCGGCGGCCAGGGTGCGGCGCAGGCCGGCGGGTTCGGCACACGGCGTGGCGGCTGAATGGAAGACGATGAAGGCGGTGGATTGCATTCGCCTATTCTCCCGCGGCCACACGCGCCCGCCCAAAACGTCGCACGCTTTGTTGCGCGGGATCTTGTCCGACATCACTGTCCCGTTACGGCCCCGGGACGCCGAGCGGGAACGGGGGCAGCGACGCGCCCGGGGCCCGCCAGCGGCATGTCGGGCACCTTCGGTTGGGTCAAAGACGGGTCACTGGCCTAGTGTTTTATCCATGAATGAAGTGCTGGGCCTCGCCGACGTCTCCGTGGTACGCGGACGCAAAGACTTACTGACTGACATCAACTGGCACGTAAAGGAGGGCGAGCGTTGGGTGGTTCTTGGACCCAACGGAGCCGGCAAGACCACGTTGTTGCAGATCGCCGGTGCCCGGATGCACCCCACCCGCGGTGTTGCGGGAGTGCTGGGCGAGGTACTCGGCGCCGTCGACGTCTTCGAACTGCGCCCGCGCATCGGCCTGTCCTCCGCGGCCCTGGCCAACCACATCCCCGAGCACGAGAACGTGCTCAATGTGGTGCTGACGGCATCGTATGGAATGACCGGACGCTGGCGCGAAGACTACGAGAAACTGGATGAGCGCCGCGCTTTCTCCCTGCTGCACGACTGGGGCATGTCCACCATGATCAACCGCCCGTTCGCTACGCTCTCCGAGGGGGAGCGCAAGCGCGTGCAGATCGCCCGGGCGCTGATGACCGATCCCGAGCTGCTGCTGCTGGACGAACCGGGTGCCGGCCTTGACCTGGCCGGCCGAGAGGACCTGGTGGCACGCCTGACCGAACTGGCCAGCGACGAGGAAGCACCGGCGATGGTGCTGGTCACCCACCACCTCGAGGAAGTCCCCCCGGGCTTCACCCACGCGCTGCTGCTGCGCGATGGCCGCGTGGTCTCCGCCGGGCCGATCGCCGAGACGCTGACCGAGGAAAACCTCTCGGAGACGTTCAACACGCCGCTGAGCCTGCGCGCCGAGCGCGGGCGCTACAGCGCCGTCGCCAAGCACTAGCCCAAACCCGCGGCAGCACCGCCGCCGCGGCCATTCGGGCCCTGGCGGACAGCAATACATCATCAACAGGGGAGCGGTTTCCGGCGTGGACTTGTGGCGCGACATCATCATTTTCTTCGCGGGCCTCTGGGCCGGAACCATCAACACCATCGTCGGATCCGGCAGCCTGGTGACCTTCCCGGTTCTCGTGGCTCTCGGATTCGCGCCGGTCAACGCGGTGGTCTCCAACGCCATGGGACTGGTTGCCGGTGGATTCTCCGGTGCCTGGGGATATCGGCGGGAAGCCGCCACCGTCTGGCGGACGATGCTCAAGCTGGTGCCGGTGTCGCTGGTCGGCGGACTCATCGGCGCCTGGCTGCTGCTGCATCTGCCCGACACGGTCTTCGGCTACGTGGCCCCGGTGCTGATCGTGCTGGCGCTGCTGCTGGTGATCTTCCAGCCACGGCTTTCCGCCTGGGCGAAGGGGCGCCAGGCTGCCAGCGTCGGGGTCAATCCGGACGAAGCCGACAGGACCCGCATCGGGCCCACCCTCTACATCCTGGTGTTCCTCATCGGCATCTACGGCGGCTACTTCACCGCCGCCCAGGGCATCTTGCTGATGGCGGTCTTCGGGATCTTCCTGCATGCCTCCCTGCAGCAGTCCAACGCCATCAAGGTGATCCTGTCGCTGGTGGTCAACCTGGTGGCCGCGGTTTCCTACCTGGTCTTCGCCCCCGAACGCATCCACTGGCCGGTGGTGCTGCTGATCGCGGTGGGCTCGCTGATCGGCGGGTTCATCGGCGCGAAGGTCGGGCGCAAGCTCTCCCCGGGCTGGCTGCGCCTGGTCATCGTGGTCCTGGGATTGGTGGCGCTGGCCAACATGGTCGCCAAGCTCATCGTGGGTCCCTGATGCAGGCCAACCACCAAGCCAACGACCAAGCACCCGGCGCGCAGAACGGGTTCGAGGAAGCGGTGCGCGAGGCAGCCGGCGGGGACATTTCCCGGCGGCTGGTCTTCCTGCACTCGGGTGTGGACCCGCGGGTCCATGACTACGCGGGGCTCTCGGACGCCGCCTTGCGCCAGGTCGCCGATCCGGCCAACGGGCGCTACATCGCCGAAGGCTCCAAGGTCCTGCGCCGGGCACTGGCGGCAGGGCACCGCCCGCGATCCTTCTTCATGGCACCGAAGTGGCTTGATTCGCTGCGCGACGTGTTGACCGCGCACCCCGGGGTGCCGATCTTCGTGGGATCCGACGCGGTGCTCGAATCCATCACCGGCTTCCACTTGCACCGCGGAGCGCTGGCGGCGATGGACCGCCCCGAACCGCTGGAACTGGAGAAGGTACTCTCCGGGGCCCGGAGGGTCGCGATCCTCGAGGACATCGTCGACCACACCAACCTCGGCGCCATCTTCCGCTCCGCCGCAGCGCTGGGCATCGACGCCGTGCTGATCACCCCGCGCTGCGCCGACCCGCTCTACCGGCGCTCCATCCGGGTGTCCATGGGCGCAGTGTTCCAGGTGCCGTGGGTCCGGCTGGATGCCTGGCCAGATGGGATGCGGGCCGTGGCCGCCGCGGGATTCGAGATCGCCGCCATGGAACTGACCGCCCACGCCCGGGGCATCGATGAGGTGGCCGCCACCGACCGCGGGAAATTGGCGCTGGTGCTGGGCACCGAGGGTGCAGGGGTCAGCGACGCGGTGCTGGAGCAGGCCGACCTCCACGTCATGATTCCCATGCGCCCGGGCGTCGATTCGCTGAACGTGGCGGCGGCCTGCGCGGTGGCCTTCTGGGAATTGCGCGCTCGCTAGGCGAACCGTCGGCTGAATTGGAAAATCCTTGTCCCGTTCGGCTACACTGGAACGTCGGCTTCGTGATCCCACGGGCCGGTTTGGCACATTCGGTTGCTGGCAAAATCCAGTGACGTGAGCAAAGGTTTTAGCATGAAGGCTGATATTCACCCGCAGTACAACACCATGGTGTTCAACGACCTCGCCTCGGGCGAGAAGTTCCTGACCCGTTCGACCGCCACGAGCAAGAAGACCATCGAGTGGGAAGACGGCAACACCTACCCGGTCATCGACGTCGAAATCTCCGCCGCTTCGCACCCGTTCTACACGGGCAAGCAGCGCATCATGGACTCGGCCGGCCGCGTCGAGCGCTTCAACGCCCGCTTCAAGGGCTTCGGCGGCAAGAAGTAATTCCGCCTTCACGCCTGCACACGGGATCCTCCACTTCGGAGGGTCCCGTTGCTGTTTAACCTCCGCCACGGCAAGGTGGATAGGATTGATCCCATGACTCACGGCTACACACATCACGGTGAATACAAGGTTGTCGGCGGCAAGTTGGTTGTCGTCGACCTGCTGGTGCAGGACGGGACGATAGCAGCCGCCTCGCTGAACGGGGACTTCTTCCTGGAGCCCGACGAAGCCCTCTTCGACCTGAACCAGGCGCTGGTGGGCCTGCCGGCGACCGTTGAGCACTCGGCGGTGCGTGACGCCGTCACCGCGGGCCTGCGCGAGGGCGCGGTGATGTTCGGCTTCGACGCCGACGCCGTGGCCCGCACGGTGCGCCGCGCCCTGGGCCACGCCACCACCTGGGCCGACCACAGCTGGGAGGTGCTGGGCCCGGACACCATGCCGATCATCGAGAACGTGGCCCTCGACGAGGTGCTGGCCCGCCAGGTCGCCGCCGGCACGCGCGGCCCGACGCTGCGCCTCTGGGACTGGGAGGACTCGGCCGTGGTGATCGGCTCCTTCCAGTCGGTGCGCAACGAGGTCGACGCGCAGGCCGCGGCCGAGCACGGCATCAAGGTGGTGCGGCGGATCAGCGGCGGCGGGGCGATGTTCATGGAGGCGGGAAACTGCATCACCTACTCGCTCTACCTGCCCTCCTCGCTGGTGGACGGCATGAGCTTCGCCGATTCCTACCCGTTCCTGGATGCCTGGGTCATGGAGGCCTTGGCGACGGTGGGCGTCAAGGCGCACTACAAGCCACTGAACGACATTGCCACCGAGGCCGGGAAGATCGGCGGAGCGGCGCAAAAACGACTGGCCGGAGGCGTGGTGCTGCACCACGTGACCATGAGCTATGACATCGACGCGGACAAGATGCTACAGGTGCTGCGCATCGGCCGGGAGAAGATCTCCGACAAGGGCATCACCTCCGCGGCCAAGCGCGTGGACCCGCTGAAGACCCAGGCAAAGCTGTCGCGGGCCGAAATCATGTCGACGATGGCAGACACCTTCGCCCGCCGGTATTCTGCCACCCCGGGGCGGTTGGACGCCCCGACGCGGCAGGCCGCACGCGATCTGGCGGAATCGAAGTTCTCCACCGACCAATGGACTGCGCGCGTCCCGTAGCCATGGTGCGGTGCGGGACCCCCGTTCGACGGGGGTCCCGCACCGGCCTCGTGGACAGGATCCCCGGTGTCAGGCCAGCGCCAGCTCGGTTTCCTTGCGCGGGGTCCCGGAGTCCTGCCAGGACCTCAGGAACGCGGCCGTGATCTCGGCAGAGCGCTCGGCGGCGTCATCGACGTGATCCAGGAAGTCCTCATCGGAGGCCGGACCGCAGAGGTCCGAGATTCCGCGGATGGCCAGGAACGGGGCCCCGAAGGAGGCGCAGGTCTGCGCAATCGCCGAGGACTCCATGTCGGTGGCCAACGCTCCGTCGAACTGCTCCTTGATGACGGCCGAACGTTCGTGCCCGACGAACGAGTAGCTGGACACGACCAGCCCGTGGTGCACGGTGGCCACGATTCCGTGCCCCGGGCTCCCGATGTTGCTCGCGTCGAGGAGGAATCGCGGCGCCGGGTAGGAAGCGGGCATGCCGGGCACCTGGCCGAGCTCGTAGCCGAAGGCGCGCGCATCGGCATCGGCATTGATGTTCACCGAACCGATGACAACGTCTCCCACCCGCACCGAATCGCCCAGTCCGCCGGCGCTGCCGGCGCTGATGACCAAGGGCGCGGGGGCGTCGGGGTCTTCCCGGTTGGCCCGCAGCAGTGCCGCGGTGGCGGCGCTACCCGCGTTGACCAGGCCGATGCCGCCCTGGACGAAGAGTGCGTTCAGGCCCTCAAGGGTTCCGCTGCGCTGGATCGAGTTGCCGACGCGGACAGGTTCGCCCACGGAGGTGGCGCGCGCCAGGAACGGGAGGGTCTCCTCCTCCATGGCGGCGATGACCACGACGTCGATGCCGCTCACGCGGTGACCTGCTCCCAGGCGGCGCGCTGCGCCAGGAACGCACGGGCGGCGTCCTGCGCGCCGGCGAGCGAGTGGTTTTCGCCCCAGCCGCACTGGATTTCGTTGGCGGCAGGGACCTCGGTGGCTTGCAGCACGTCGGTGAGGGTGGCCTCGACGAGGTTGGCCACGGACCCGACATCGGGCTCGCCCTGCATGATGAGGTAGTAGCCGGTCTGGCAGCCCATGGGGGAGAAGTCGATGACGGACTCCGAGTGGTTGCGGGATTTTTCGGCGAAGAGGTGCTCCAGGGAGTGGATCGCCTTCATCTCCAGGTGGGCAACGTTGGGCTGGGTGAAGCGCACGTCATACTTGGTAATGACATCTCCCTGCGGGAGCACCTTGCGGTCGGCGACACGCACGTAGGGTGCGGCGACAGTGCGGTGGTCGAGGTTGAAGGACTCAACGTTCATGCGTTCGGGGTTCATGGTTGCGCTTTCCTGCCGGTGTTTCGACGCCGGGCCAGCTTGTGCCCGGTACTTCCACCATCAATTCTAACCGGCGCGCGGCCGGCCCCGGAATGCCGGATCGCCCGCCGACCGAAAGGCAACCCGCCCGGGGCCTGACCCGGCAGGGGGGGCCGCCGCGTACATGCAGCCCCCCCCCACTCGACGTTCCGCTAGCCGCGGAAGGTGACCAGCTTGCGGTTCACGAACTCCTCCATGCCGTATTTGCCCAGTTCGCGGCCCACGCCCGAGCGCTTGACCCCGCCGAAGGGGAGTTCGGCGGCCGACCCGCTGGTCTGGTTGATCGAGACCATGCCGACCTCCAGCTGCCTGGCGATGCCATGCGCCCGGTCCATGTCCTCGGTCTGGATCGAGGCCCCCAGCCCGTAGGCCGAGGCGTTGGCCAGGGCCACCGCCTCCTCGTCGCCGGAGACCTTGTAGAGCACGGCCACCGGGCCGAAGAGCTCCTCGGTGTAGGCGCGCATCTGCGGTGTGACATCGGCCAGCACCGTCGGTGCGAAGAACGATCCGGCGCCCTCCAGAACGGATCCGCCGACCAGGACCGTGGCACCCTTGTCGATGGCGTCCTGCACCTGGGCGGCAAGACCTTCCCTGGCGGCGGCGGAGGACAGCGGGCCCAGGAAGGTCTCCGGGTGTGCCGGGTCCCCGACCTTGATGCCGCTCACGGCGCCGGTGAAGGAATCGACGAACTCGTCGTAGACCAATTCGTCGACGATGATGCGCTTGGCGGCGTTGCAGGCCTGGCCGGTGTTGCCGAAGCGGCCCATCATGGCCTGCTTGGCCGCTCGGGCGACGTTGGCGTCCTCCAGCACCAGGAACGGATCAGAGCCGCCGAGCTCCAGCACGACCTTCTTCAGGTTGCGGCCGGCGATCTCCGCCACGGCGGAGCCTGCGCGTTCGGAGCCGGTGAGCGAGACGCCCTGCACGCGGTCATCGGCGATGATGTCGGCGACCTGCCAGTTGGTGGCGAAGATGTTCACGTAGGCACCCATCGGGGCGCCGGCGTCGGTGAAGATCTGCTCCATGGCCAGCGCGGATTCCGGGCACTGCGGGGCGTGCTTGAGCAGGATCGTGTTGCCGTTCATCAGGTTGGGGGCGGCGAAGCGGGCGACCTGGTAGTAGGGGAAGTTCCACGGCATGATGCCCAGCAGGACGCCCACGCCCTCCTTGCGGATCAGCGCGGTGCCGCCGGCGGCGACCTCCAGCTCCTCGTCGGCCAGGAACTTCTCGCCGTTGGCTGCGTAGTAGCGGTAGATCGAGACGGTGATGTCGATTTCCTTGCCGGACTGGAAGATCGGCTTGCCCATTTCGCGGGTGATGATTGCGGCCAGTTCCTCGCGGCGTTCCTCGTAGATGTCCGCTACACGGGTCAGCAGGGCGGCACGCGTGGCGATCGGCGTGGTGTTCCAACTGCCGAAGGCGGCATCGGCGCGCGAGAGCGCGGCCTGGATGTCCGCGTCGCCGGCCGTGGGATACGTGGCTTCGAGAATGCCGGTGGCCGGGTTGGTTACTGCGTAAACACTCATGGGAACTCCTTGGGACGGCAGAACGTGGTTACTGGCCACCGTAATCCACGTGTGCCCCCGATCACCAACCGGCCCGTGGGGCGGCGTCATCCCTGGCCGCCACCCTCCCGGGTGCAGACGGCCTATGGTGCGGGAAGGACGCAGAATTCGTTGCCGGAGGGGTCTTGGTAGACCCGCCAGGGAATGTCTCCCCAGTCCGGGCGCAATTCCCGCCCGCCGCGTGCGCCGATCCCCGCTGCAACTTCGTCGGGATCGTCGGCTGCCTCCAGCCTCACGTCCAGGTGCATCCTGTTCTTCAGCTCCGACTTGGGTGCGGGCTCCTCGCAGAACTCCAACAGCGGACCGCGCAGGGAGGGGTGCCGCAGGGTCCTCGGCGCCGCGGCGCCGGCGTCGGTCCACCCCGTCAACCAGGCCCAGAAGCGTGCGTCCCGATCCGGGTCGGCCGAATCGATGGGAATGGCGGCGATGGGACCGGTGTCGCGGTGCGCGGTCCGGTCGTCCATGACGCGGAACGCGTTTGACTCCGGGTCGCCCAGCACCACCCAGGGGACGTTGCCCTGCCCGATGTCCAGGTGCCTGGCCCCGAGCCGCAGGGCCTCGGCAACCACTGCGTCCCGTGCCGGGCCGCCGAGCACATCCAGGTGCAGGCGCACGGGATCAGCCGGCGGGACGGGGACCGGTTGAAAGCAGAGGTCCAGATCGGGTCCGCCGGGAATCGAGAGGCGGGTCTCAAACCCCTCCGGGGAGTCGGTGAGCAGCTCGGCGCCGAGCAGGTCCTGCCAGAAAGTGCCGAGGCGCCGCGGATCCACCGCGTCGAAGACGATGTTTTCCAGGTACATGGGCACAAGGCTACAGCAGGCGTTCGGTGTGCCTCAGGAACGCTGCAGGCGCACGTGCATGGCACCCTCGCCCTGCTCGGATGCGACCAGCCGATAGCCGTCCTCTGCCCAGTTCCCGGTGAAGAGCGGTTCCCCGGCGCCCAGCAGCACCGGTGCGATGGCCAGGTGCAGCTGGTCGACCAGGCCCGCGGCCACCGCCTCGCGCACGGTGTGCACGCCGCCTCCGATGCGCACATCGCCGCCGTTCGCGGCCTTCCGCGCGGCCTCGAGTGCGGCACGGATCCCGTCGGTGACGAAGTGGAAGGTGGTGCCGCCGGCCATCGGCAGGGGATCGCGCCCATGGTGCGTGAGCACAAAGACGTCGTGCCCGAAGGGCGGGGACTCGCCCCACCAGCCGCGCCACGAACGCGCGTCGTCGTCCGCGTCCCAGGGGCCGCGGACGGGGCCGAACATGTTCCTGCCCATGACGGTGGAGCCGATGCCCTCGTCCCCGGCCCGCAGCCAGGCATCGTCCTTCCCGGTGCTGCCGCCGGATTGCCCCGTCCTTTGGTGCCAGTAGGCGGTGCCGAAGATCCACTCGTGCAGCTCCTCGCCGCCCACCCCGAGCGGTTCCTTCAATCCCTGGTTGCTGCCGGCGCCGTAGCCGTCGATCGACAGGCCGAAATTGTGGACCCTCACCAATGACATGGTGCGCTCGCTTTCAAGTCGGTGTTCGATGCCGCCGCGGCCGGCCTCGGCGGCACACGGCCCAGAATACGTTCGGGGCAACCGGGCGGCAAGGGCCGGCGGGGAGAAGGCCTCTTGAATCGGGACCCCGTGCGGAATAGCGTGTGCCCATGGACCTCTCAATTCAAATCACCATCGACAGCGACAACCCGCACAAGCAGGCCGTCTGGTGGGCGGAGACGCTCGGCTGGACGGTGGAGCCCAGCGACCCGGACTTCATCCAGCAGATGATCGACGAGGGCCATGCCAGCGAGGACGAAACCCTGATCTTCGACGGCGAGCTGGCTTGGCGGAGCGGGGCGGGAATCTGCCCGCTGGACCAGCTGGGCAAGGTGCCGCGCCAGCGGATCCTCTTCCAGCTGGTACCCGAACCCAAGACCGTGAAGAACCGGATTCACCTGGATCTTGACCTGGGGGACAGGCACGCGGCACGTGAGAAGTTGCTGGACCGCGGGGCGACGTTCCTGCACGAGGCCAGCCAGGGGCCCTTCGCCTGGTACACGCTGGCCGACCCCGAGGGCAACGAGTTCTGCATCCGGTAGCCGCCGGTGCCATTCCTTGCCGCCCCGGCGGCACGGCGGCACGGCGGGGGGTGTGTGGAGGCTAGCCGGCGCCGAGACGTTGGCCGGCGCTGAGACGCTGGGCGGCCAAGGCGCGGGCGAGGTAGTCGCGTTCCTCCAAGAGGATGCGCCGCAGCGCCGCCGGGGCGTCCGGATTCCCCGCGAGCCAGCCGTCCACCCGTGCCATGACCGGGTGCACGGCGTCGTCCCCAAGGTCCTGGGCGGCGGGGAAGAGCCCGGCAATCACACGGGTGGCCATGCCGATGCTCATCGATTCCCAGATCCCGGCCAGCTCCGGCCAGTACTGCACGTAATACCCGTCGAGCAGCTCCCGGGAGCCCAGCTGGAAGCCAGCCGCGATGGCGGAGACCGCCTCGTTTGACAGTGCCGAGCCATCCGCGTCGCGCCCGGTGAGCACCGCGGTGAATGACGCCTTCTTCACGGCGGGCTCCGGACGCGCGGCCAAGGCCAGCAGGCGGCCGGAGGTGGCCACGGCCGAGGGGTGCGCGGCGGCGTCGGCCTCGAGTCGGGCCAGCGCCGACTCGTCCAGCGTGCCGGAGGCGGCCTTGGCCTGCCACAGCGCCCAACGCAGGTCCTCGTCCAGCTCCAGCCCCGGATGTGGCTGCTCTCCGGCCAGCAGCGCGTCGACCAGCGGCCCGGCGACCCCGCCGCGGGCCAGCACTGCCAGTGCGCGGGCGGCGGCGACCTGCTTGTCGCTGCCCGGCTCCGCCCGGCCGAGCCAGTCGGTGATCGCCTCGGCCAGGGCCGCGCGCTCGGCATCGCGCAGCACCGGGGGAAGGTAATGGGTGATGGCCGTGCGGGCCTGGGTCAGCAATTGCGTGAAGACCGCTACCTCGGTGACCGATTCGGCGTGGGAGCGCACAGCGGCCAGGAAATCGGGGGCCGGCAGCTTCGCATCGCGCACCATGTTCCACAGTGCCGCCCAGCAGCTGGCGCGGGCCAGCGGATCGGACAGCGTGCCCAGGTGCGCCAGCAACGTCGCCAGGGAGACCGGATCGAAGTCCACCATCGCGTAGGTGTCATCGCCGTCGTTGGGCAGGATCAAGTCGGGGCGGGCCTCTCCGAGCAGGAAGGGGAGCGCCACGGTGCTTCCGGCCAGCTCCACGCGGTGGGATGCGGTGCGGGCCAGCGCCCCGTCGACCACGTTGAACAGCCCGACGTCCAGTACGTGCGGGTGGGCGATCGGGGTGCCGGTGATCGGGTCGGTGCCCGACTGCGTGAGCGTCGCGGCGGTGATCTTCGAGTCGACGATGTCCAGCTCGATGCCCAGGCGCGGGACCCCGGCGGTCCTGAGCCAGGCGTCGGACCAGGCGCCCATGTCCCGTCCGGAAGCTGCGGCCAGCGCGGAAAGGAAATCGGCCAGGGTGGTGTTGGAGTATTCGTGGGCGCGGAAGTAGGTGCGCGCGGCGTCGCGGAACGCATCGGCCCCCACGTAGGCGGCGAGCTGTTTGAGCACCGCGGCGCCCTTGGCGTAGGTGATGCCGTCGAAGTTCTGCTTCGCGGCCTCCAGGTCGGCGATGTCCGCGACGATGGGGTGGGTGGATGGCAGCTGGTCTGCCACGTAGGCCCAGCCCTTGCGGCGGTTGGCGAAGGCCACCCAGGCGGTGTCGAATTCGGTGGCCTGCGCGTTGGCCAGGGTGCCGATGTAGTCGGCGAAGGACTCCTTGAGCCACAAGTCGTCCCACCAGGCCATGGTCACCAGGTCGCCGAACCACATGTGGACCATCTCGTGCATGATGGTGTTCGCGCGGGCCTCGTGCTGGGACTCGGTGGCGCGCGAGGTGAAGACATAGTGTTCGGTGAAGGTCACCAGCCCGGGGTTCTCCATGGCGCCGAGGTTGTACTCGGGCACGAAGGCGGAGTCGTACTTGCCCCACGGGTACGGGTAGTCGAAGAGCTCGTGGAAGAAGTCCAGCCCTGCCTTCGTCAGCTCCAGGATGTTCGCCGCGTCGAAGTGCGCGGCCAGCGAGGCGCGGCAGGTGGCATTGAGCGGGATGGCCAGTTCGCTGCCGTCGGGCAGCGTGCGGCTGTAGGTGTCGGTGGCCACGAAGTAGGGTCCGGCCAGCACCGTGGTGATGTAGGTGGAAATCGGCAGGGTGGGGGCGAAGTGCGTGGTGGCGGTTCCGTCGCCGTGCTGGTCCACCCGGACGGGGGACTGGTTGGAGGCCACGTGCCAGTGATGCGGGGCGCGCACGATGAAGGTGAACGGCGCCTTGAGGTCTGGCTGTTCGAAGTTGGCGTAGACGCGGCGGGCGTCGGCCGGTTCGAATTGCGTGTAGCAATAGGTCTGGCCGTCGGCCGGGTCGACGTAGCGGTGCAGGCCCTCGCCGCTGCGCGAGTACTTCGCGTGTCCATCGATGACGACGGTGTTCACCTCGCCATCTCCCGCGGCCAGGCCGTGCAGGTAGATGCGCGAGCCGGCGACGGCTTTGGCGGGGTCCACCGGGGCTCCGTTGAGCGTGATCGATTGGACGGATTCGTGGATGAAGTCGATGAAGGTGCCGGTGGTGCCGTGGACCGTGAAGCACAGCGTGGTCAGCGAGCGGTACCCGGTCACCGAGGGGTCCTGCGCCGTCGAAAGGTCCAGGTCCACCTCGCAGGAGACCATGCGGAGGGTGCCGGCGCGCCAGGCGGCCTCGTCGCGTGTCAGGTTTTCATTCTGGCCGGGGGTTCTCTGCATGTGATCCACCAGACCATTCAAACATGAAACGAGCGTTTGACAATGCCGGGCCCCGGAGAGCTTCGCACAACGCGGCGGGGCCGCCGCCCACGGACGAACCTGTCTTTTTGCGGTGCCCTCGGCTAGCTTGAACTCAAACCACTGTCCGGGACTCCCCGATGGCGCCGGGCCCACGCGGAAACCGGAACGGATTGAGGGTATCGGCATGCTCGAAGGACACAGTGAAGCGGCGCGCCACCGCCGGGAAACGCCGGAGGTGGGCGACCTGAAGGATTTCGGGGCCGGGGATCTTGCCGCGGCCGGGGGGAAGGGCGCGAACCTGGGGGAACTGCTGCGGATCGGGCTGCCGGTCCCGGCGGGTTTCATCATCAGCACCGCAGGGTTTGCGTCGATGCTCGACGACACCGGGCTGCGGTCCGGGATCTCGGCACTGCTCGATGGCGGGGCCGCGGGACACGACATCCGGACGGCGGTTGGCGCCGTCGCGGTTCCGGCCCCGCTTGCCGGGAAGATCATTGCCGCCTACCGCCGGTTGGGCTCCGGTCCCGTGGCCGTGCGCTCCAGCGCCACGGCCGAAGACCTGCCCGGTGCCGCCTTCGCCGGCCAGCAGGACACCTTTCTGAACGTGACGGGGGAGGCTGCGCTCCTCAAGGCGGTGGTGGCGTGCTGGGCCTCGCTCTGGACGGATCGGGCCATTGCGTACCGGGCGCGCCGGGGCATCGACGAGCGGGGTCTGGGGATGGCCGTCGTCGTCCAGGAGATGGTGCCAGCCGAGGTCGCCGGTGTCATGTTCAGCGCCGACCCGGTAACCGGCGGGCGGGACAGGACGGTCCTGGACGCGGCGGCGGGCCTGGGGGAGTCGGTCGTCTCGGGCCTTGTCACGCCCGAGCACTACGTCCTCGATGCCTCCGGACGGTTGCGGGACTGGAGCCCGGGAGGGGCGGAAACCGTCGTTGAGGCCGCATCCGGCGGCGGAACCAGGCAGCAACCGGGCACGGTGTCCGTCGGCCGGATCCTGGGCAAGGCGCGGCTGGCCGAGCTGGCGGGCATCTCCCGCCGGGCGACCGAGCACTTCGGGACACCGCAGGACATGGAATGGGCGGTGTCCGGGGACAAGGTGCTGGTGCTGCAGTCGCGGCCGATGACCGCACTGCCTCCCGAACCGGTGGTGCTGAACCCCCTGCAGCGGCGGGTGGGACCGTTCTTCATCGAGATGTTCCAGGAACGTCCCTATCCGCTGGATGTCTCCGGATGGCTGCGCTTCGGGATCGTGGGGATGCTGCAATCCATGGCCGGAAGCCTCGGGGTCCGCTTCCCCTCCGTGAGCCAAATGCTCCCCGAGGAGGACGGGGTGGTCAGCCGGCTGGTGGTGCCCTCCCCGCGGCCGACGCTGCGGACGCTGGCGGCCCCATTCTCGGTGATCCGGCGGGCGCGCCGCTTCGATCCGGCAAATTGGCGGGCGGACGCGCGGTTCGCTTCCTTCCTGGCGGACATCGACGAGCTCAATTCCCGGGACCTGGGGCAGCTGGACTGGGCGGCCGTGCTGGCCTTTGCCCGCCGCGCCCTGCGCGCCACCGAGCTGGTCACCCAGCTGCGGGTGTCCTACCTGCCGGGCGCGTTCCTGCCCCAGCTCGGGCTCCGGGCGATGTTGTTGATCCTGGGCAAGCACCGGCTGGCCTCGGCCTTGATCGCCGGTGCCCCTACCCAGACCTCCCGGGGCAACGAGGTGCTGGAGCACCTGGCCGGCCTGGTCCGGAACGACGTGGACCTGGCCCGGGCCTTTGCCGGGCTTTCGCCCCGGGAGCTGCTGGAGCAGTTGGCGGTCGAGCCGGAGTTTGCCGCCTTCGGCAAGGAGTTCGACGACTTCCTCGCCGAGTACGGCCACCGGGAAACCGTCAGCCTGGTGCTCAGCAGCTCCCCGACCTGGATTGATGCCCCCGCCGTCGTGCTCGGGCTGGTGAAGATGCTTCTGGTCGAGCCTCCCGCGACAACCAACCAAACCGGCGAGGCACTCGAGTCCCTGCTGCGCCACCGGGCCCTGCGCGGCCGCCGGTTGCGCACGTGGGCGCTGGGATCCGTGGAAGCCGCCCGGCGGGGGATGGGGTTCCGGGAAGACAGCCACTTTTACCTGACCATGGCACTGCCGCCACTGCGCCGGGCGCTGCTGGAGCTGGGAGCGCGGCTGCGCTCCGTCGGCGTCCTGGACGAGGCCCACGCGGTGTTCCACCTGCGCTTCGAGGAGCTCGCGTCCATTGACGACGGCGGCTCCTTGGCACCCGGGGAGGCGGCACGTTGGCACGGCATCGTGCGTGCGCGATCGGCCAAACGGGAAGAACTTGCCGGTGTCCCGCTGTTGGATCTGGATGCGGCGTTCGCCCCGCGCGCCCCGGAGGGCAACGCATTGCTCAGGGGCACCCCGGCGAGCCGGGGCACCGCCACCGGAACCGTGCGCGTCATCCGGGGGCCGGAAGGCTTCGGTGAACTGCGGGCCGGGGAGATTCTGGTTTGCCCGTACACGAACCCCTCATGGACGCCGCTTTTCCAGCGGGCGGCGGCCGTGGTTGTCGATACCGGTGGCCTGGGTTCCCACACGGCCATCGTGGCCCGCGAATACGGCATCCCCGCCGTGATGGGAACCCGCACCGGCACCAAGGTGCTGGCCGACGGGGACTGCGTCACCGTCGACGGGGGCACCGGACGGATCACCGCTGCCGGCGAGGGCCCCTGACCCCTCCCCGGAGCCCGGACCATTCGTCTTCCTACCAGGGGGAGGGTTCGTAGTCCTTCAGGAAGCAGCCGTAGAGGTCGATGCCGCGTTCCCCGTCGACGATCGGCTGGTACACCCGGGCCGCGCCGTCGATCAAATCCAGCGGCGCGTGCCAGCCCTCGGCGACCATGCGGACCTTGGAATCGTGCGGGCGCTCGTCGGTGATCCAGCCGGTGTCCACGGCGGTCATCAGGATCCCGTCGGTCTGCAGCATTTCCTCGGCGCTGGTGCGCGTGAGCATGTTCAGCGAGGCCTTGGCCATGTTGGTGTGCGGATGCCCGGCGCCCTTGTAGCGGCGGGAGAACTGCCCCTCCATGGCCGAGACGTTCACGATGTACTTCCGGTGCGCGTCGCTCGCCGCCAGGGCCGGGCGCAGGCGCGAGGCCAGCAGGAAGGGTGCGGTGACGTTGCACAGCTGCACCTCGAGCATTTCCAGCGCGTCGACATCGCCCAGGATCTGCGTCCAGGAGTTCTCGGTGACCACATCGGGCACCAGCCCGCCGGCGTCGATCGCGGTGCCCGCGGCAATGCGTTCCAGCGAGGCGGATCCGGCGGTCATCGCGAGCTCGGCAACCGCCTGCGCGTCGTAGGTGGTGGGGGTGGCGGGGACCAACAGCGCCGAGTCCTCCAGCCTAAAGGCGCTGGCCAGCGCGCGCGGGTGCTCGGACGGGGGATTGGCCTCGCCCCATACCTCGGGGCCGCCGGCGGCGAACTCGAGTTCGGCCGGCAGTGGCTGGTTCTCGGACTCGACCAGGTGCAGGTAGGAGTTCGAAGTGCGGCGCACGGTCTGCGCGGCATTGTTGATCAGGATGTCCAACGGGCCCTCGGCGGCGACGCGGTCGGCCAGCGAGATCACCTGGGAGGGGTCGCGCAGGTCGATGCCGACGATGCGCAGGCGGTGGATCCAGTCCGCGGAGTCCTCCAGCGCGGCGAAGCGGCGGGCGGCATCGCGCGGGAAGCGCGTGGTGATGGTGGTGTGGGCGCCGTCACGCAGCAGACGCAGGGCGATGTGCATGCCGATCTTGGCACGCCCGCCGGTGAGCAGCGCGCGCTTGCCGGTCAAGTCGGCGCGGGCGTCGCGGCGTTCGCGTCCGGCGGCGGCGCACTCCGGGCACAGGTAGTGGTGGAAGGCATCGACCGTGGTGTAGCGCTGCTTGCAGATATAGCAGCCGCGCGGCTTGATGTACTCCCCGGCGGTGTGGTCCTCGGTCGGCGTGCTCAGATCCAGACCCAGTGTTTCGTCATCCAGGCGCTGCGGGGAGCCCGTGGCGGTGCGTTCAACGACGGCGCGGTCGGCGGCGTTGATGGCAGAGCGCTTCTCGTTCTTGCGGTGCCGCTTGGCGGCCTTGAACATCTTTCCCGTGGCCCGGCGCACGGCAACGTGGCGCTCGTCTTCGGCGTCCAGGCGGTGCACCTGGCCCAGCACCTTGAGGGCGGCCTGGAGTTCGGCGTCGGTAAAAATCTCGTCGTTGCCGGCCGCATCGGCCGCAGGATAATTCTCAGTCATGTCGACATCTAGTCTACCGGCAGCTCTCCCCGCGGCCGGAACGCCTGATTTGGCGGGCACGGGGCAAACCGGTGCAGGCGGTGCGGGCCTATGAAACAACTATTAAAGTGGAAGGTGAGCGAGGCAATCAACGGGCGCCTGGCTGCGATCCGGTCATTGCGGAACGCCTCTGCGCAGGACCGGGGCTCCGTCCACACCATCCTCAAGGACGGCAACGATCGCGCCAACGCCTTCGCAGAGGCGACCTTGGTTGAAGTCAGAAACACCCTGAAGACTATCCACCGAGGTGGTGCGCGGGCATGCTGGGGCGGTATAAGATTCAGGACCGCCACCCTTGGGCCGGCGGTTCGTGCATCGCGTGTATATCGAAGCCGACGGGACGGTTTGTCTTTCCAGCGGTTCTGGTCGAACCATACCGAAACGCATCAATTGGTTTCCAACGTTCGACGCCGAAGGTGGCCGCGTTGCCGTTTGGTGGAGACGGCCGGACTTCGCCTGCTCGTTATGCTGATGCCGTTTAGGCCAACGCCATTTGCGTGTCCGCCGACGACGCCTTTCGGCTACAGGAAACGTGGCGGATACGAATAGGTCGCATCCGCCACAAATGGGTCCCGACATTGGGCCATGGTCTTCGCGAAGGGTTACTGGTTCTTGGCCTTCAAGGCCGCCAGGCGGGCCTCGATTTCCGAGGGGGCCACGGTTTCCTCGATCGCCGGAGCGGCGGTTCCCTGCTCCAGGATGTTGCTTTCGCCCTTCATCGCCGCCAGGCGGGCCTCGACCTCGGTGGCCTCACCCAGGTCCTCGAGGGAAGCGAACTGTGCATCGAGGGAGGATGCGGCGAGTTCCGCCGCGCCGCGCACGCGCGACTCGTCGGCGCGGATCTTGGATTCGAACCGGTTGATCTCCGAGGTCGGGTCGTTCATGTCCAGGGCCTTGACCGCATCCATCATCTGGCCCTGGGTCTTGGCGTTGCGGGCGCGTGCCACCAGCTCGTCGCGCTTGGCAACCAGCTCCTGGCGCTTGGTGCCCATGGTGTTCAGCCCGGTCTTGAGCTTCTCCACGATCTCGCGCTGCGAGGCGATGTTCGGTTCGGCGTTGCTTGCCTGCTTCTCGCTGGCCATTTGGCGCTGGATGGCCAGGGTCGCTAGCTTGTTGAACTTCTCGGCATTGGTGCTGTCGCCGGCTGCGGTGAATTCCTCGGCCTTGTTGGAGGCAGCCAATGCCTTCTGGCCCCACTCGCGTGCATCGTTCAGGGCGATCTTGTAGTCGTCCTCCAGCATGCGCAGGTTCCCGATTGTCTGTGCGACGGCGGTTTCGGCCTGGGCGATGTTGTTGGTGTAGTCGCGAACCTGCTGGTCCAGCATCTTCTGCGGATCTTCGAGAGCGTCCAGCGCAGCGTTGGCGTTGGACTTACCGATTCGAAACAGTCGTGAAAAAATTGAGTTCTTCATGGGGTGTATCGCCCTTTCATAAGCCGCGTTGCATCAATTCTATGCGACGGCTTGAACCGGCCCAACCGAAGACCATTGTTGTTCGTCCGACCCCCAGACCACAGAATGTCAGTCCTTTTCCGAACGCGATCATGGTTTCCCACAGCCGACCCCGCGATTCTGGTTCCACGAGTGGAAGGATCCCGGGAAGCGCCATCACGCCCAACTATCCCGTAGGCCGTCAACCCGAAAACAACTTGCGAAAGTCTTCCGCACGAGCATCTTTGTTCCCCGTCCGCAGTTTCGCCTCCACAAATTGAGGCCGGCTCGGCCGTGCCCAGCAACGAGGGTCCCGCCTTTCGGAAACGGGACCCTCGCCTGCGCAGCATCCCCACGCGGGATTGCGCCCGACCCAATTGCGCGGGGTGGGGGGAGTCCGCGCACCGAGCCGAACGGTTTAATCGGTGACCCAACCAGCAGTTCGCAAACCGTGACTGGGATTGTTGTCCCTAATCAGACCGTGAAATCAGCATGACCAATGAACCTTGTGAAAAGCTAGTAATGGTGCCACATCCCCTTCTTGAGGGGGTCACTCAAGCCCTCGGTCACGTGGGAAAACAGGTGTCGCCCCCCCTATTTGAGGGGCGCGGCGCTCCCAAGGCAAACAACCCCGGCGGACGCAAAACGACCAAAAGCGCATCGGTTGTTGACTGACGCACTGAGGCGCCGCTCGTCAGGAACTGCAAGTCTGGCAACAGCGACAGGGACTTCCTGAGGGCAGGAGACGGCGTTCAACCGTTGGCACCTTTTCCGTCGTCGTCCACGCTCCTTCGAACCCAGCGCGAACCCGGGCCTTCAGATGCCGCCTCGTCTTGAGGATTGAAGAGGTGGCACTTCGCGAGGGAGAGGCAACCGCAGCCGATGCAATCGTCAAGTGATCCTTGGAGTTTTTCCAGCTGGCGGATTCTTTGTGCCACCAAGAGCGCCCAGTGCGTGCTGAGTTGATGCCAATCGCCCTGGGTCGGCGCCTTGTCCGAGGGGAGTTCGGCCAGTGCCTCTGCAATCTCCGCCAGGGTGAGACCTACTCGTTGTCCTGCGGCAATGATGGCCAATCGCCGCAGGGTGTAGCGGCGAAAGACGCGCTTGTTGCCGGCCGTTCGTTCAGAGGTGATGAGGTTTCGAGATTCGTAGTACCTCACGGTAGGCACCGAGACTCCTGCCCTGCTCGCAACTTCACCGATAGGCAGCATGCTCTTGGGTTTGGCGGTGCTCATGTGCTCATGTTGTCAGGCCCCCAGCTTGACCTCAAGTTAGCTTTAGCTAGTTCCATGGTGCGTACGCGCCGCCCGCAAACAACCACTGAGATTGAGGCTGCCCAGGAAACAGCTCGGCGCGGGAAGTGTCGCCAGCCGATCAACGCATCCTTCTGCCGCACGAATCAAACCGGATTCTTTTGGCTGGAAGTTACGGCCCAAGAATCATCTGACTTCAATGGCATGCCGCAGTACCGGTTCCCAACGGAAGGCAATTCACAAATGAAAATCCGAAACGTATCCATCACGGTCAGTGGCCTCGCGATGGCAGTGCAGTTCTACCGCGAAACCCTGCTGCTGCCGGTCGAATGGACGCCCGCTGGCGCAGATGTCGTCATTGGCTCGTCCCGACTATCGATGGCCGCGGGGGATGGTTTTGACGGCGTCCATCACCTCGCATTCGGAATCCTGCCCTCAGAGTTTGAACGGGCGCACGAATGGCTAGCCCGTCGCGTGTCGTTATTCCAGGCGGACGGCTCCGAGATCATCCCTGGCCCGGATGATTGGAATTCCCGCTCCTTGTATTTTCTCGGTCCCGAAGGCATCATCCTGGAATTCATTGCCCGCGCCGCGGACACATGCACTGATTCCAGCAAGGGTGACAACCCGAGAATCTTGTCGATCAGTGAAGTCGGCCTCGGCGTTGAAGACGTGCTGGACGCCGTGGCAACGCTGTCCGAGGAGTTGGCCATCCCCAACTTTTACGATTGCTCCAGCACCTTCGCATCCATGGGTGGCCATGATGGTCTCCTGATCGTTGTGCACCGGGAGCGGGTGTGGTTCCCCACGGAATCATCTCGACCAGCCCGGGGGTTCCTCACCGTTCAGATCGAGTCACGAGCGAGGAAATCCCGAGTGGATCCCGCCCCAGGAATTTCGATAATCAGCGGGTAGCTTTCCGTCTCCACTAGATGCTCTCTAGTTTGGGCCATGCGGAGTCGATTCACCCATGACACGGTGCCCAATTGAGAATCACGGGAAGGTCGACAGCCGCGCAGCCCCTGTCGGGTGAGGCGGCGTGAAATGGAACGTTGGTTTACCGTGTGGGCTACCTGTTGGGCGTTCCGAAAACCATGGCTTGACGGTATCGTGCGGCCTCCCGGCAAGGGAGTTCCGCACGTCGCCGCTGGTGCACGGTGCCGACCTGCTCTCCGCTTTCTTGCCAATCCGGCGCACTGCTGCTTTGGTGGTTCCATGACCCCGCGACACAACCCCGAAGTCTGGCCCGTGGTGCACGACGAGAGGCTGGCGTTGCTCCGCGATCTGGAGAACCTGTCGGCAAAACAGTGGGAGACACAGTCATTGTGCCCAGGTTGGGATGTTCACGACGTACTGGCCCATTTGACCGACTCCGCAAAGACCACGAGGTGGGGATTTATCCGGCGCATGGTCCTTGCGGGCTTCGATTTTGACAAGGACAACGCCGTCGGCATCGCCACGCAGCGGTGCGTAGACCCTGCCCAAACCCTGGCTGGGTTCGGCGATGTGCTCGGGCGCACGAGCACCCCGCCTGCGGCACCGGCCACGCGACTGGTCGAGGCGTTCGTGCATGGGGAAGACATTCGTCGTCCGCTGGGCATGCGCGGCGACTATCCGGCTTCCCCTGTCGCCAAGGCCCTGGCCTACCAACTGCGGACGAGCGTCAAGATGGGCGGCGGGAAGGAACGTGCCGCGGGATACACCTTGGTCGCCACCGACACGACCTTCGGGCACGGTGCCGGCCAGGAAGTTCACGGGAAGGCGATCTCCCTGCTCCTGGCGGTTTCGGGGAGGCCCGTTGCCCCCGACGAACTCACCGGTCCGGGAGCCGAAGCGTTCGTGGAAAGAACGCGCGGCTAGACGCAACCTGCAACAAACCCGAAAGGGCGGCGCGGGCCGGGGCAGTTGCTTGCCCGTTGGTCCGCGCCGCCCTCCCGTCGGGAGCGCGTGCCGGCGACTACTTCTTGGCCGCCTCGTGTGCTGCCTTTTTGGCTGCCTTTTCCCTGGCGATCAGCACCTTCTCATCCACGGGGGCATCCGCGCTGGCGCGCAACCGACGATAATATTCGGCCGCCTCGTCCTGGCGCTCCTGCTCGGACCCGTCGGCGATCTTCGCCCGAAGGTGCTCTGGGCCATAGCCGAAGGCATCGACCAAACCCTGGGCGTGTGGGCGCAATCGGTCCAGCAGGATGTTGATGTATCCGGAAAGAGTGCGGGCACGCTGCATCGACAGGCGTCCGTTCATCAGGTACCAGCCGAGGTTCCCCTCGATCAGGGACAGCGCGTAAACATCTCGCAGCCAGGTCAGCACCGTGCGGGTGCCTGCATCCGTGGTCTGGGCCAGGGCCCGGGTGAAGGCTTCCCAACGCAGGAGTTCGCCATGCGCGCGGGCAGCGGCGATGAGCGCGTCCTGCCTCTCGTTGAAGGCGGCAGCCGCGGTAGCGCGGTCCTTGGTGGAGACCCCGCGCAACGCGTCCGCGATCTCCGCGACCATGGTATTGATCCGGTCTGTGAGCAGCGCCCGCTGGTTGGCCTCGTCCTTGAAGAAGTTCGCGCTCTTGCGCTCATCCCCGGTGTCGGCGAAGGCCTGGCCAACCGAGCGCAGCCCGGTGCGGTGCAGTGCCACGTTCTCGGCCTGCTTGACGACGTAGCGGGCCAGGACCCCGGCGTCGAGCTTGCGGAATTCCTGCCCGTAGTCGGTGAGCAGTCGCTTGCCGACCAGCTGCAGCAGTACGTTGTTGTCGCCCTCGAAGGTGACGTAGATGTCCAGGTCCGCGCGCAGGGAGGTGAATCGGTTTTCGCCAATGAACCCGGCGCCGCCGCAGGCCTCGCGGGCCTCCTGCAGGGTGTCCAGGGCGTCCCAGGTGCTCAGCGGCTTCAATGCCGCGGCAAGGGTTTCCAGGTCCTGGCGGTCTTCGTCGGTGTCGGTAATCCCGGAGAACACCCCGTCGAATTTTTCCAGCAGGTCCTCGTGGGCGAAGGAAGCTGCATAGGTGCGGGCCAGTCGGGGGATCAGCCGGCGTTGGTGGCGCTGGTAGTCCATGATCGTTTCCTCCCGGGTATCCGAGGAGGCGTTGAACTGGCGGCGCTGGTTGGCGTAGGTCACCGCGATCTGCAGGGCGATCTTCGAGGCCGCGGTGGCGGCCCCGTCCAGGGAAACGCGGCCCTGGACCAGGGTGCCGAGCATGGTGAAGAAGCGGCGGCCGGGGGAGTGGATCGGCGAGGAATAGGTGCCGTCCGCGGTGACGTCGCCGTAGCGGTTGAGCAGGTTGGTGCGGGGGATGCGCACGTCGGTAAAGTGCAGCCGGCCGTTGTCGATGCCGTTGAGCCCGCCCTTGAGCCCGTCGTCCTCGCCGCCGACTCCGGGCAGGAAACCGTTCTCGTCGCGGATGTCAACGTAGAAGGCATGCACGCCGTGGTTTACCCCGCCGGTGATGAGCTGGGCGAACACGGTTGCCGCCTTGCCATGGACGCCGGCGTTGCCGAGGTATTCCTTCCAGGCCGCCTTGAAGGGCGTGTTGATCACGAATTCCTGCGTGTCCGGGTCGTAGGTGGCGGTGGTGCCGATGGAAGCGACATCCGAGCCGTGCCCGATCTCCGTCATGGCGAAGGCGCCGGGGATTTCCAGGGACATGATGCCCGGCAGCCACTTGTCGTGGTGCTCCTTGGTGCCCAGGTGCAGCACCGCGCAGCCGAACAGCCCCCACTGGACCCCGGCTTTGATCTGCAGGGACGGGTCGGCGGTGACCAGTTCCTCGAAGCTGGCGACGGATCCGCCGTGGTTGTCCTCCCCGCCCAGGCGCTTGGGGAAGGCGCGGTGCACGGCCTTGGCGTTGACCAGCTCGTGCAGCTGGGAGAAGACGCGTTCGCGGTGCTCGTCCATGCCCAGGCCCGGGATGCCGCGCACGGCCTCGGTGCCGGCCAGGGCGCGGGCTTCCTTGCGGATGGCTGCCCAGCGGCCCAGCAGCTGTTCGCCGAGGGCCGCCACATCGACGGTGGCGTCTGCGGTGTCAAGGGTCATTTGTTCCTGGGTCACTGGCGTATCTGCCTTTCGGTTGCGCTGCCCTCGCGGTGCGGGGTAACTGTCTTGGGGTTCGTTGTGGTTGGTGCCGGCGTCTGTGTGTGCCGTTGCCGGCGGCCATTTGGTTGCGTTCAGGGTCGTTCTGCTTGCGCCTGGTGGGCCACGCCGTGCGTGAGCCAGTCGGCAATGCTTTGGGCGAGTTCCTCGATGCCTGGCCGTTCCTTGGTCTCCGGTGCGCGCAGCCACAACTCGCCGGCGGCCCGCACCATGCCGATGGAGGCGCGCGGCCAGAGCTCAAGGGCGGGGCTGGCAAGCTGACCGGGGGCGATTCCCATGTAGGCGTGCATGCGTTCGCGCATCATCGAGGTCAGTTCGTCGAAGAAGTCGTTCAGCGCGCCCTCGCGCATCCGGCCACCGGCACCGGCCGGGTCGGTGAGCACGTCGACCGAGGGGCTGGCGGTGACGAAGAAGTAGATGTTGGGCGAGTTCGAGGCCATCTGCAGGTAGGCGAGCATCATGGCATGCAGGGCCTCGCCGTTGCCGTTGGACTTGCGTCCCGCAGCGATGACCCCGGCACGGAAGCGCTGGATGACGAATTCGCCCACTGCGTGGCGCAAGCCGTCCTTGTCGCCGAAGTAGCGGTAGAACACCGGCTTGCTGGTGTTGGCGTGCGCGGCGATGTCCTCCATGGAGGCGTTGGGCCCCAACTCGTGAATTGCACGCCGGGCGAGCTTGATCAGTTCGATGCGACGGGCCGTGCGGTGTGCGTCCCAGCGTGCCGAGCGGCGGTCGGTGCCGGTATCGCCCTGCTGTGCCATGGGGACTTCGGTGGTTGGGTTCTTCACGTTACCCAGCGTATCAGGTACGCTGGGTATCAGTAACCCATCTCACATCTGCGCCAGGAGCCCCACAGCATGTCCGAACCATTGCAAGCCATTCGTCCGGCCGTCGTCATCGGCGGGAACCGCATCCCCTTCGCACGATCCAACGGCGCCTATTCCAGGGCCAGCAACCAGGACATGCTCACCGCCGCACTTGACGGACTCATCGCACGCTTCGGACTGCAGGGACAGCGCCTGGGCGCCGTCGCCGCCGGTGCGGTGCTCAAGCATTCCAAGGACTTCAACCTGGTGCGCGAATCCGTGCTGGGCACCTCCCTTTCCGCGCAGACCCCCGCCTACGACGTGCAGATGGCCTGCGCCACCGGCATGGAGGCCATCGGCTCGCTGGCCAACAAGATCAAGCTCGGACAGATCGACTCGGCCATCGGCGGCGGCGTGGACACCACTTCCGATGCACCGATCGCCGTCTCCGACGGACTGCGCGCGGTGCTCATGGATATCTCCCGCGCCCGCTCCACCAGCGCCAAGCTCAAGGCACTGTCGAAATTCCGCCCCCGCGACCTGGCCCCGAACGCACCGGGCACCGGCGAGCCACGCACCGGCCTGTCGATGGGCGACCACCAGGCGATCACCACCAAGGCCTGGGACATCAGCCGCGAGGCGCAGGACGAACTCGCCCTGGCCAGCCACAAGAATCTGGCCGCCGCCTACGACAGGAACTTCTTCGACGACCTCATCACCCCCTTCGCCGGGGTCTCCCGGGACAACAACCTGCGCGCAGACTCCACCCTTGAAAAGCTTGCGACCCTGAAACCCGCCTTCGGCAGGAACCTGGGAGCCGCGGCAACCATGACGGCCGGCAACTCGACGCCGCTCACCGACGGCGCCTCCGCGGTGCTGCTGGGCTCTGAGGAGTACGCCCGCGAAAACGACCTGCCGATGCTGGCGAACTTCGTGGACTTCGAGGCCGCCGCCGTGGACTTCGTGCACGGTGCCGAAGGGCTGCTGATGGCCCCGGCCTACGCGGTGGCCCGGATCCTGAAGCGCAACAACCTCACGCTGCAGGACTTCGACTTCTACGAGATCCACGAGGCCTTCGCCGGCACCGTGCTCTCCACGCTGGCCGCCTGGGAAAACGAAGATTTCTGCAAGAACAAGCTGGGCCTTGACGCACCGCTGGGGTCCATCGACCGCAGCAAGCTCAACGTCAACGGCTCCTCGCTGGCCGCCGGCCACCCCTTTGCCGCCACCGGCGGTCGCATCGTGGCCACCCTGGCGAAGATGCTTCACGAAAAGGGTTCGGGCCGCGGCCTGATCTCCGTGTGCGCCGCAGGCGGGCAGGGCGTCGTGGCGATCCTGGAGGCACGCTGATCATGGCCGACAAGTACCTGGAGCTCGTGAACTCCGGCTTCACCAAGAAGCTCGCCAAGTCCCTGGGCCTGCCTCGCCCCTCGATCCTGCGCCGCCACGTGCCCGGCGCCCCGTTGCTGCCCGGCCCACTGTTGTTGCTGGGCAATTCGCCCTCCACGCAGGAACTCGCCGACACGCTGCTGGGCTGGGGCCTTGACGTGCGCCGGCACGCCGTCGGGGTGTCCACGCTCGGCGGAATCCTCCTGCTGCTCGACGATCTCATTGCCCCGGAGGGGCTCTCGGCGCCCATGCTCGCGGCCGGGCAGGCGCTGCGCCAGCTCGCCCCCGGCGGACGCGTGGTGGGCATCAGCCGCGCCGCGCTTTCCACCGACGCACCCGCGGTCGCCGCCGTGCGCCAGGGCATCGACGGTGCATTGCGCTCGGTGGGCCGCGAGTTGCGCGGCGGGGCCACCGCCAACGGGGTCGTGCTCGGCGAGGGCGTTGCCCCCACCGCACCCTCGGCGCTGGCGGCCCTGCGCTTCCTGCTCTCGGGCCGCAGCGCCTACGTCAACGGGCAGTTCCTGGCCATCGACTCTGCCGAGGGGAAGCTGCCGGAGGACTTCGGCAGGCCACTGGCCGGGAAGGTCGCCGTGGTCACCGGTGCCGCACGCGGCATCGGTGCGGCCATTGCCGCCACGCTGCACCGCGACGGCGCCACCGTGGTGGTGGTCGATGTCCCGGCCGCGGGTGACGCGCTGGCAAAGGTCGCCAACCAGGTCTCCGGCACCGCCTTGCAGTTGGACGTGACCCGCGCGGACGCCGGGGAGAAGATCATCGAGCACGCCCTGGCGCGGCACGGGCACCTGGACATCGTCATCCACAACGCCGGGATCACCCGCGACAAGCTGCTGGCCAACATGGACGCCGCGCGCTGGGATTCGGTCATCGCGGTGAACATCTCCTCGCAACTGGCCATGAACGCGGCATTCCTCGCCGCCGACCTGCCGGGGCTGCGCATCGTCTCCCTGGCCTCGACCTCCGGCATTGCCGGGAACCGCGGGCAGACCAACTACGCGGCGTCCAAGGCCGGGGTCATCGGCATGGTGCGGGCCTCCGCACCCGCCTTTGCGGCCAAGGGCGGCGGCATCAACGCCGTGGCGCCCGGCTTCATCGAGACCGACATGACCGCCAGGATCCCGGTGGCCACGCGTGCCGTGGCCAGGATGCTCATGCCCTCGCTGATGCAGGGCGGGCTGCCTGTCGATGTCGCAGAGGCCATCGGCTTCCTCGCTTCCGACGCGGCGGCGGGCATCAACGGACGCACCCTTCGGGTGTGCGGGCAGTCGCTGGTGGGGGCATGAGCGCGCGCACGCGGGTGGTGCTCGATGCTTCCCCGTCGCTCGGATCGCTCTATGCCAAGGCCGCCGGCGCGCGGCTTACGGCCCTGTTTCCGGGTTCCAAGACGGCGGGAGGCGCGCTGCCGGAGGTCGAGCACCACCTGGAGGGCTTGCAGGTCGATGCGGCCAAGCTGATTGCCTACCAGCGGCTGATGGGGGACACGGTGCGCGATGAGCTGCCCAGCGTGTTCGTGCACGGGATGGTGTTCCCGCTGGCAATGTCGGTGATGGTGCGCGAGGACTTCCCGCTGCCGCTGCTGGGCATGGTCCACCTGGCCAACCAGGTCACCCACCTCCGGCCCATATCGCCGGGCGCCACGCTCTGGGCCACCGCCCGTGCCGTGAACCTGCGCGAGCACCGCGCCGGCACCCAGCTTGACCTGGTGGTCGAGGCCGGCGAGGGTGCCGATGTGGTGTGGCGCGGGGTCTCCACCTATCTGGCACGCGGGGTGTGGCCCGGGGCCAGGCCGAGCGCCCCTGCGGCACCGAGGCCGCCGCGGGACAATCCGGAACGCACGGCGTCGTGGAGGCTTGCCGCCGACACGGGACGCGCCTATGCGGCGGTGCTGGGGGACTACAACCCGATCCACCTCTCGGCGGCCTCGGCCCGGGCGCTGGGCATGAATCGCACGATCGCCCACGGCATGTACCTGGCCGGGCGCGCGCTGGCTTCAGCGGCACCGCACGGTGTCGGCTATGACTGGGGGATCGAGTTCGCCACCCCGGTGTTCCTGCCCTCGAGCGTCGATGTGGCCATCCGGGTCGGCGAGCGTGAAACGACATTCAGCGGGTGGGGTGCGCGCAGCGGCAAGCCGCACTTCAGCGGATCGGTCGCCGCGCACGGGAAGGTGCCGCCCGCCGGGGACTAGGTCAGGCAACACACCGCGGGCCGGGAACTGGTGGGGGGCTTTGTGGAAGACTCGAGTTGTTCCCGGCCCGTCGAAAGGTGCAGCCCGCCATGCAGAAGCGTCGACCAGTCGAGATCGGCATCGAAGACTACGCGGACTTCCTCCCGCCTGGCAGGCGACTGCCGCTTGTTTCCCCGGACTCGACGTGGTGGTTCTGGAAGAACCATCGGGTCCACCTCTCCAGGTTCAGAAATCCGGACGCCGCGGTGCGCTTGCTTGTCGTCCACGGCGCGGGAGCCCATGGCGCAGCGCTTTGGCCCGTCGCCGCCCTTCTGGCCGGCGGCCGGGTCGACATCACCGCCGTCGACCTGCCGCTGTACGGGAGAACCGTCAAGGGATCGCGCCACACGGTGGTGTACGAGGATTGGATCGCACTGCTGGTTGACCTGCTGACGGCCGAGGACGACGGACGGCCCGTGGTGCTCTTCGGTGCAAGCATTGGCGGGTTCCTTGCTGTTCAGGCGGCTGCCGCCTCTCACGGCGTCGCCGCGGTCATCGCCACCTGCCTGCTGGATCCGCGGGATCGGGGGACCCAGGCGGCCCTAACGCGCTTCGGGTCCTTCGCGACGCCCTTCATGCCGTTGCTCTCGTTGGTGAGGGGACCCGTGGCCCGGATCCCGGTGAAGATTTCCTGGATTGCCGACCTGGCGCGCATGGGCCGGGACCCCGCGTTGGGGCGCCTCTGCGCCAGGGATCCACGGGGAGGCGGCGCATGGCTGCCGCTGGGGTTCTTCGCTTCCTATCTGCGGCACCCGCACACCCAGGCCCGAACCGTGCCGCTCGAGGTGCACCTCATGCACCCGGAACTCGATCAGTGGACACCGAAGGCACTGAGCGAGCGCACCCTGCGTACCCTGCCCGGCCCCACCGGCAGCCGGGCGTTGCGCGGTTGCGGCCATTTCCCCCTCGAGGAACCCGGGCTGCAGGACCTTCTGGACGGCCTCGAGGAAGTGCTTACCGACGCGGCATCCGGCCAAGACGCGACGCCGGGCTGAGGGACACGCGGTCCCTCGGGACCGCTTCGGGATTCAGCGACCGCCGGCCGGGCGCAGCATCGCACCGGAATAGGAAGACAGCGCGGCGGCGGCCGTTTGTTCCCAGCCGTGCGCCGCGGCGAATTCGGCAGCCTGCCGACCCAGCCGTCGGCGCAGCGGCTCGTCGGTCGCCAGCTTGGCCAGTGCCACGGCCCACGCGGCAGGCTCGGAACCATCGACCAGGATGCCGGTGCGCCCGTCCTGCACGGCATAGGGCAGCCCGCCAACGCGATGGGCCAGCACCGGGGTTCCGCAGGCCTGCGCCTCGAGGGCCACCAGGCCGAAGGATTCGCTGTAGGAAGGCACGGCCACCACGTCCGTGCTGCGGAAGGCCTCGGCCAGATGCGCGGCGGGCATCGGCAGCGAGAAACTCACCAGGTGCTCCACCGCTTCGGCCTCGACGAGCTTTTGCAGGTTCAGCTCCTTGGACCCCGAGCGCGCCCCGATGACCGAGAGCCTCACGTCCAGGTCGGGCCGTTCGCGGGCGAGGATGCCGAGGGCCCGCACCAGGATCTGTGGGCCCTTGAGCTTCTGGATGCGGCCGGCGAAGAGAACGCGCAGCGAATTCGGCGCGCTCCCGGGGTGCTCGCACACCCCGGGGTTGAAGACGCCGAGGTCCACGCCCGGCTCCACCACGTCCAGCGTTTTCGCGTCGGCGCCATAGAGGTGGATCAATTCCTCGACCTCGGCCGGCGTGTTGGCAGTGAGCCGGTCTGCCTGTTCGCACAAGAGCATTTCGCCGCGAATGCGGGCACCGGATTCCTCGGTCTGCGCCGAGATCTTCTTGACCTTCCCCATGGTGTGCATGGTGTGCACCAGCGGAACCTGCCACGCATCGCGCAGGTGCAGCCCGACGATTCCGGAGAGCCAGTAGTGCGAGTGGATCGCGTCGTAGGGGGCAAGCGTGGCGGCATAGTGCCGGATCGCCAGTGCCACGTCGTCCAGGTGCTCGGCGAGTTCCTCCTTGCTGAGCTTGCCGGCGGGTCCTGCCTGCACCTCGTGGCAGGTGAATCCGGGCGCCACCTCGACGGCGCGGGTTTCACCGGCGCCGCGGACAAAGACATCGACACAAACCCCTTGCTCGGCCAGCGCGAGTGACAGATGGCGGATGTACACGTTCATTCCGCCGGCGTCCCCGGACCCCGGCTGTTCCAGCGGGGAGGTGTGCAACGAAATCATCGCGATGCGCTTGGGAGGGGTCGTGGTTGTGGACATCGGTGCTCGGTCGCCTACTAACGCGCTGGTTGGTTCAAGGGTGCTGGCGTGCCGCCACGTGTGGTGATCGGGCTGGCAAACACCATCATCCTACGCAACGCCACTCACCGCAGAGCCTATTGTCCGAACGGGAGAGAATCACGCATTTGTTCCGATCGATATGACCCTGCTCACAAACTACGCGGTGGTGCGGGGTTTTTCGCCCCAACGGGCGCAAATAGCCTTGTAAACCCGGGGTTTTTAGCCAATGGAACCCCCGAATTGAAGTGCGCCCCAAACCCGTGCTAGAGTCTTATCTCGCCGCGGACAACGGAAACAAAGTTCTTCACGAACTTCTTCCGGTGCAGCGGCCACCAGCGAGGGTGGCGGAATGGTAGACGCGCTAGCTTGAGGTGCTAGTCCACGTAAGTGGGTGGGGGTTCAAGTCCCCTCCTTCGCACGGATCAACCCCCGACCAGACGAAAGTCAGGTCGGGGGTTTTCTCGTACCCGAAGGAACACGCTCGTCGACACGGGCCTATCGCAGCCCCTCGCGCGTTGAACACATACCTCGATAGGGTGGAGGCAGATCGACCCACCACCACGAGAGGCAGAAGGATTCCCCCATGTCAGCTGCGCAGAATGCCCCGGTCACCGTCGTCGCCGAGGATGAGGTTGCCGGCATCTGCCAGGCACTGATCCGGATCGACACCACCAACTACGGCAACAACGAGGGCGCGGGGGAGCGCAAGGCCGCCGAATACGTGGCCGAACTCATCGCCGAGGTTGGACTCGAGGCCACGGTGCTGGAATCCGCCCAGGGCCGCGCCAACGTCGTCACCCGCATCGAAGGCACCGACAGGTCGCTGCCCGCCCTGATCGTCCACGGCCACCTGGACGTGGTGCCGGCGTTCAAGGACGAATGGTCGGTGGACCCCTTCGGCGCCGAGATCAAGGACGGAATGATCTGGGGCCGCGGGGCCGTGGACATGAAGGACATGGACGCGATGATCCTCGCGGTGATGCGCGAGATGCAGCGCACCGGCACCCGTCCGCGCCGCGATCTCATCTTCGCGTTCTTCGCCGACGAGGAAGCGGGCGGTGACTACGGAGCGCGCTGGATGGTCGATAACCACCCCGAGCTCTTCGAGGGCGCCACCGAGGCCATCAGCGAGGTCGGCGGCTTCTCCGCCACCATCGACGGCAAGCGTGCCTACCTGCTGCAGACAGCCGAAAAGGGCATCGCCTGGCTCAAGCTCACCGCCGCGGGACGCGCCGGGCACGGATCCCAAATCAACGATGAGAACGCGGTGACCCGGCTGGCCGCCGCCATCACCCGCATCGGCGAACACGACTGGCCGATCTCCTACACTGACACCACGCGCGCCTTCCTTCAGGGCGTCTCGGAGATGACGGGGATCGAATTCACCGACGACAACCCGCAGGTGCTGCTGGCTGAGCTGGGAAACGTGGCGCGCTTTGTCGGCGCCACCCTGCAGAACACGGCCAACCCCACGGTGCTCTCCGCGGGCTACAAGCACAACGTGATCCCCGGGGCCGCCGAGGCGCTGCTGGATGTCCGCACCTTGCCGGGCCAGCACGAACTGGTCATGGAGACGCTGCGCACCCTGGCCGGGCCGGACGTCGAGCTCAGCGCGCTTCACCTTGACCGCGCCTTGGAAGTGCCATTCGCCGGGAACCTCGTCGATTCCATGGTGGCGTCGCTGGGGCGCGAGGACCCGGAAGCGGTGGTGCTTCCGTACATGCTCTCCGGCGGCACCGACAACAAGGCACTGTCCCGCATGGGCATCACCGGCTACGGATTCGCCCCCCTGCGCCTGCCGGCGGAACTGGACTTCACCGGCATGTTCCACGGCGTCGACGAGCGGGTCCCGGTCGATTCGCTGAAGTTCGGCACCCGGGTGTTGCGCGACCTGCTGACCACCTACTGACAACAGCGCAATATGCCCCCGAAGCACCACCATTACCCGAGCGGAAAGCGAAGAACACACGCGTGAAAACCATCAACGAGGTGCTCGGCACCGAGATGCTCGACCGGTTTCGGGCACGGGCTGCCGGCTACGATGCCGAGAACGCCTTCTGCGCCGAGGACTTCGCCGAGCTCACCGACGTCGGCTACCTGCGGGCCATGCTCCCGGAAGCCCGTGGCGGCTTCGGCTGGGGCATGGAAAGAATGACGGCCGCCCAGCGTCTGCTTGGCACCTATGCACCTGCCACGGCTCTGGCGGTGAACATGCACCTGGTCTGGACGGGCGTTGCGACGCTGCTCGCCGCCCGCGGGGATGACCGCCTGGACATGGTCCTGGACTGGGTGCAGGCGGGGGAGGTCATGGCCTTTGGCGTGTCCGAGGCCGGGAACGACGAGGTCCTCTTCGACTCCGTGACCCGGGCGGTGCCCGACGCCGACGGATCGTACTCCTTCACCGGGACCAAGGTCTTCACCTCGCTGGCTCCGGTGTGGACGCGGCTCGGGGTCTTCGGCAAGCACGAGGGAACCGGACAGGGACAGTTGGTCCACGGCTTCCTGCACCGGGACGCCACCGGCATCGAGATCCCGCAGAACTGGAACACCCTGGGCATGCGCGCCACCCAGTCGAACTCCACCGTGCTGACAGGTGCCCGGGTTTCGGCGGAACACATCCACACCAAGCTGCCCGTCGGACCGGTGCCGGACCTGCTGGTGTTCGGCATCTTCGCCTCGTTCCTCTCACTGACCGCCTCGGTCTATGTGGGGCTGGCCGAGCGCGGCATGGAGCTGGCGGCGGCAAACCCGGCCAAGCGCAGCTCGCTGAAATTCGGCGGACGGACCTACGACCAGGACCCCGACATCAGGTGGCAGGTCGCCGATGCGGGCATGCAAGTCCTGAAGCTCGACGCGATGCTGCGGATGACCACGCGCGACCTCGACGACCGGGTGGACCCCGGGGGATCCTGGTTCCCGCGGCTGGTCACGCTGCGCACCCAGGCCGGGGACGCCGCCCGCTCCTGCATCGACATCGCCGCCAAGGTCTCCGGGGGCGGGCAGTACTTCCGCGGCTCCGAGCTCGAACGGCTCTATCGCGACGCCCTGGCCAGCCTGTATCACCCCTCGGATGCCGAATCGGCACACTCCACCGTGGCTTCCTGGCTGCTGGGCCCGGTCAAGGAGTAAGGCAGCCGATGCAACCTGGGTGCCGCGTGCATCAGCCGCGGATGTTCAGCGTGGGCTTGACGCGCATGACCCGTCGTCGCATCCAGTACTTTTGGCCTCCGCCCTCGTAGAGGCAGGTGCGCACCAATTCCCACTTGCCGTACTCCGAATGCTCGCGCAGGGCTGCGCGTGCCACCGAGCGATGTTCGCCCGGCAGCGCCGCAATCACCAGGTATTCGAAGAGGTGCTCGGGGTCTCCGGGCATCTGGTCCCGGGGTCGGGCTACGGGGATTTTCTTTTCGATCATGACCCTGTCCATAGTGTGGCTTGTGCCTGTAACGTCGAACACATGAGTACAGACCCGCGTGTTGCCCTCAGTGTATTGATCGGTTGCCTCGAAGAACACCTTTCGGCCGTGGCTGCAAAACGCGGCGCCCAGGACGCCTCGATCAGCTCGGCATTCCTGGCCGTGGCCGATGCCTTTGAGGAGTACGAGGACGCACTCTACGAGTCCTACGAGGAGTTCCTCCCGCTGAGCGTGGTGGAGGAAGGCGACGACGACGGTCCGTACGACGAAGACAGCCAGGGGGAACCCGTCACCACGTAGCCAGGCCGGCCATAGCGACTCCGACCACAGTATTAAGTTCGACTCATCATGGAGCGCCAATGGGCCTTGGCGTGCCTTGGTGAAGTAGTGTCGGTACGTGAATTGGTTTGAAGCGGCCTTCCTAGGGCTGATCCAGGGTCTGACAGAATTTCTCCCCATCTCCTCCAGCGCCCACTTGCGCATCGTGGGGGAGTTGCTGCCCAATGCGTCCGACCCCGGTGCGGCGTTCACCGCGATCACGCAGCTGGGCACCGAAACCGCGGTGCTGGTGTTCTTCTGGAAGGACATCGTGCGGATCGTCGGCGCCTGGTTCAATGCGCTGCGCGGCCGGGTGCCGCACAGCGACCCCGACGCAAAAATGGGCTGGCTGATCATCATCGGCTCCATCCCGATCGCGGTGCTGGGCCTGCTCTTCGAGGAACAGATCGACACCTCCTTCCGCTCGCTGTGGATCGTGGCGACCACCCTGGTGGTCTTCGGCCTGATCCTGGCGGTTGCCGACTACTACGGCAAGCAGAACCGCGAGCTCACCGCGTTGACCCCCAAGCACGGCATCCTCTTCGGCTTCGCCCAGGCGCTGGCCCTGATCCCCGGGGTTTCGCGCTCCGGCGGAACCATCACCGCCGGGCTGTTCATGGGCTACACCCGCGGCGCCGCCGCCCGCTATTCGTTCCTGCTGGCCATCCCCGCGGTCTTCGCCTCCGGGTTGTACAAGCTGGCCAAGTCCTTCAACGAACCCGGCGTGTACTCGCTGCCGCAGACCGGTCTGGCCACGCTCATCGCCTTCGTGGTCGGGTTCGTCATCGTGGGTTGGTTCCTCAAGTACGTTTCCTCGCACAGCTACAGCCTTTTCGTCTGGTACCGCGTGGCCCTGGGCCTGGCCCTGTACCTGCTGCTGGGATTCGGTGTGATCAACGCCTAGCAAAATCGGACCCCGAAACCCGGAATAACCGCCGGGCCCGTGGACTTGTTCCAAGTAATTGCATTGCGCCCGGCCACGTTCGGGCAAACACCTAAGAGAAAGGACGCCCCGTGCTTGCATGGTCCGCGCCCACCGTCCCGCATGTCCCGGGAAACGCACCGATCCTTGAGGTGCACGACACCGCCACCGGCCGGCTGAAGGGTACCGCCGACGCCGAGATGTCCAACGCGCCGGCGAGCATCTACGTCTGCGGCATCACCCCCTACGACGCCACCCACATGGGGCACGCCGCCACCTACGTCGCCTTCGATCTGCTGCAGCGCACCTGGCGCGATGCCGGGCGCGAGGTCACCTACGTGCAGAACGTCACCGACATCGACGATCCGCTGCTGGAGCGCGCCGCGGCGACCGGCATGGACTGGCAGGTGCTGGCCAAGGAGCAGACCGACCTGTTCCGTGCCGATATGGAAGCACTGAACGTGATCCCGCCCGAGCACTACATCGGCGCAGTGGAATCCATCACCTGGCTGGTCCCGCTCGTGGAGGAACTCGTCGCCAAGGACCTGGCCTACGCGGTGCCGGGCGAAAACGGCGAGCCGGACGGGGACATCTACTTCGACGCCGCCGCCGCGGCCTCCGACGCCTGGGAACTAGGCACCGTGAGCGGCTACAGCCGCGAGACCATGCTCGGCTTCTTCGCCGAGCGCGGCGGAGACCCGGAACGGCCGGGCAAGCGCGACGCCCTTGACCCGCTGCTCTGGCGCGTGGCCCGCGCCGGGGAGCCGGAATGGGACGGCGCCTCACTGGGCGCCGGGCGCCCGGGCTGGCACATCGAGTGTTCGGTCATCGCCCGCCGCTTCCTGCCCGCCCCCTTCACCGTGCAGGGCGGGGGATCGGACCTGATCTTCCCGCACCACGAGTTCTCCGCCGGTCACGCGGCCGCGCTGGACGGCAAGGCGCTGGCACAGTCCTACGTGCACACCGGCATGGTGGGCCTGCACGGCGAAAAGATGAGCAAGTCCCTGGGCAACCTGGTGTTGGTTTCCCAGCTGCGTGCCGCCGGCGTGGACCCGGTGGCCATCCGCACGGTGCTGCTGGGCCAGCACTACCGTAGCGACTGGTTCTGGACCGATGAACTGCTCACCCAGGCCCAGGACCGGGTGGCCCGCTGGCGCAAGCGCATCGGCTCCACCACACTCACCGAGGCCACGGCCGTGGTCACCCGCATCCGTTCCAAGCTGGCCAACGACCTGGACGCCCCCGCGGCCCTGTCCGTGCTCGATGCCTTCGGCGCCCAGGAACCTCTGGAGGACGACGGCTCGCAAGAGGCCGGCGGGCAGCTGCTCGCCGATGCGCTCGATGCACTGCTGGGACTCAAGATCTCCTAGGTCCCCGTCCGCCGGACAACGGCCGCATGATGAAAAAACGCGTCCCCCGCCCTGTCCCCCCTGCGGGGGCCGGGCGGGGGACGCGTTGGTGTTGAAGCGCCTGGCTGTCAGTCGCTGGACCCGGGCGTGTCGGGGGCCTGGCCGCCGGTTCCCGGTGTGCCGGGACCTTCTTCCCCCGGCGCACCGGGGCGGTGCCTGCGTTTGAGGTAACGCTCGAACTCGCGGGCGATCGCCTCGCCGGTGGCCTCGGGCAGCTCGGTCTCGTCCTGTGCCTGCTCCAGCTGTTGCACGTAGGCGGCGATGTCCGCGTCCCCGGTGGCCAGCGCGTCGACCCCGCGCTCCCACGCCAGTGCGTCCTCGCCGAGTTCATGCAGGTCCAGGGCCAGCGGCAGAAGCTCCTCCACCCGGTGCAGGATGGCCAGTTGCGCCTTGGGAGAGGGCGGCTGCGCAACATAGTGCGGAACCGCCGCCCAGATCGAGAGCGTGGGCAGCCCCGCGGCCTCGGAGAATTGCGCCAGCACCCCCAGGATGCCGGTGGGGCCCTCGTAGTTGCCGGGCAGGGCACCCAGGGCCTCGCAGACCTTCGGGTCGTCGGAAGAGACCGCCGCCTGGATCGGCCGGGTGTGCGGCACATCGGCCAACAGCGAACCCAGCGCCATCACGCCCTGCACGTTTTCCTCCTCGGCGCGCGTGAGGATCTCGGTGATGAAGGCCTTCCACCGGTACGTGGGCTCCACGCCGCGCACCAGCAGCAGGTCCACCGGGGATTCGGGCAGCGATGCGCGGTAGATGCGGGTGGTCGGCCACTTGACGACGCGCTTGCCGGCGCCGTTGCGGCGCACCTGCGGGCGGGAGAACTGGTAATCGTAGTAGTCGTCGTCGCCGATGCCAGCGACCTTCACGGCGCCGGTGGCCGCCTTGATGTCCTTGATCGCCGAACTGGCGGCGTCCCCGGCATCGTTCCATCCCTCGAAGGCGACCACCATGATGGCCGGGCGCACGGGCCCGGGAATCGTGGAGGCGGCCACCAGGGAGGAAAGTGTCACTGGATCATTCATATCTTCGCTCACATCCTCACCCTAGCGCGCGCACCGGTCGCCGGGGCAAGTGCGCACCCACTAGAATTGGGACATGCCAACCCAGAATCCCGACCCCATGCCCGCGCGCCCCGTGAACTCCCGGATCCAGGGAGTCTTGTGGGACATGGACGGAACCCTGCTTGACACCGAACCCTACTGGATGGCTGCCGAGGCGGCTCTGGTGGCCGAATTCGGCGGCCGGTGGAGCGAGGCCCAGGCCTTGGGACTGGTAGGAAACGCCCTGCCCGACGCCGCCGCCGCGCTGCAGCGCGCGGGCGTCGAGTTGCCCGAGCGCGAGATCATCGACAGGCTCACCGCCGAGGTCCTGGCCGGGGTGGCCCGCCGCGTCGACTGGCGCCCCGGCGCCCTCGAACTGCTGGAGGCGCTGCACAGCGCCAACGTCCCCTGCGGACTTGTCACCATGTCCGAGGAACCGCTGGCCGCCCTCGTGCTGGATCAGCTGCCAAAGAAATATTTCGCTTTCCGCGTCACCGGTGACATGGTTTCCCGCGGCAAGCCGCACCCCGACCCGTACCTTCTGGGACTGGACAAGCTCGGGGACTTGGTGCCGGACTTGGATCCTTCCCGTGTGGTCGGGATCGAGGATTCCGCCCCCGGCATTGCCTCGGCCGCAGCCAGCGGGATCGTAGCGGTGCTCGTTGAGCACATCGCCCCGGTGCCCGACTCTCCGTCCTGGCAGCGCGTCGACTCGTTGGCCGGCCTCGACGTCGAATCCCTGGGCGCACTGGCGTCCATCGGGGTGCGCGCATGAGCGAACCTGCCACCAAGCGCGAGGGGATCCCGCTCGGATCGGTCTTCGGGGTCCCGGTGTCCCTGGCCTGGTCCTGGTTCATCATCACCGGCCTGATCGTGATGGTCTTCGGGCCCACCGTGGCCCGCTCCCGCCCCGACCTGGGGGCCGGCGCCTACCTGGTCGCCTTCACCTACGCGGTGCTGCTGGCCTTCTCCGTGCTCATCCACGAGCTCGCGCACGCCCTGACGGCCAAGTCCTTCGGCTGGCCAGGGGCCCGGATCACCCTGAACCTCTGGGGCGGGCACACCCAGTTCTCCTCCTTCAACGCCACTCCGGGCCGCTCGCTCGCGGTGGCCATGGCCGGCCCTGCCGCCAACTTCGTGATCGCCGGGGCGGGCTACCTGTTGCTGCTGCTCGTCCAGCCAACCGGGGTCGTGTTCCTGCTCTGGGACATCCTGATCTGGGCAAACCTGTTGGTGGCGATCTTCAACGTGCTTCCGGGCCTGCCGCTGGACGGCGGGCGCCTGGTCGAATCGGCCGTCTGGCGCTACACCGGTTCCCAGGACCGCGGCACCATCGCCGCCGGCTGGGCCGGGCGGGTGCTGGTGGTGCTGGTCGTGGGCTGGTTTGTCATCGTCCCGCTGACCCGCAACGAACCGCTGGACTTCCAGGTCCTGATCGTGGCGATCCTGGTCGGCGGGTTCATGTGGGTCGGGGCCTCGCAGGGCATCACGCACGCCAAGCTGCGCCTGCGCCTGCCGCTGGTTTCGGTGCGCGCACTGATGGAGCCCGCCACCGCGATCCGCCAGGACTCCACCCTCGCCGAGGTCACCACACGCCTGGCCAGCCGCGGCGGACGGGTCATCCTCGTCAATGCGGCCGGCAACCCCGTTGCGGTGATCGACGAGGCAACGCTTCACTCCATCGATGCCGCGGTGCTCGCCCAGACCCCCGCGCTCTCCGCCGCCCGCGCCCTGGACCCCGGCGCCGTGGTCAGCGCCAACGCCGACGGCAGGGCATTGATCGGGTACCTGGCCACGCTGCAGGGCAGCGAATACGCGGTCATCGATGACTCCAACCGCGTCGTCGGGCTGCTGAGCCAGGCGCGCATCGTCGCGGCCATCACCGGCAAGCAGCGCTAGGCGCGCTTCACCGGTCACCACACTTCACCACCATCCCAGGACCTAAGGACACAGAACCGAGAATGAGCGACATGCCAGCCACCCCCCACGGCGCCCAGAGCCGCCGCGGCCCCTTCCGCCCCGGCGACCGGGTCCAGCTCACCGACCAGAAGCGCCGGATCAGCACCATCACCCTGACCGAGGGCGGGGAGTTCCACACGCACAAGGGAGTCCTCTTCCACGATGCGCTGATCGGCGCCCCGGAGGGCTCCATCGTGGAGAACACCAACGAGGTCCGCTACCAGGCGTTGCGCCCGCTGCTGAAGGACTTCGTGCTCTCCATGCCGCGCGGCGCCACCGTGGTCTACCCCAAGGACGCTGCCCAGATCATCCAGATGGGCGACATCTACCCGGGCGCCCGCGTGGTTGAGGCCGGCGTGGGCTCCGGTGCCCTGTCCATGTCGCTGCTACGTGCAGTGGGCGATGGCGGCTACCTGCATTCCTTCGAGCGCCGCGAGGAGTTCGCGCAGATCGCCCGCGGCAACGTGGACACCGTCTTCGGCGGCCCGCACCCCGCCTGGGACATCACCATCGGGGACTTCCAGGAGAAGGTCCTCGAAACCGAGGAACCCGGCTCCGTGGACCGCGTGGTCCTTGACATGCTCTCGCCCTGGGAATGCGTCGACGCGGTCTCCACCGTGCTGGCCCCCGGCGGGGTCTGGGTCAACTACGTGGCCACCGTCACGCAGATGTCGCGCACCGTCGAGGCGATCCGCGCCACCGGCCTCTACACCGAGCCCGAGTCCTTCGAAACCATGGTCCGCGGTTGGCACGTCGAGGGCCTGGCCGTGCGCCCGGACCACCGCATGGTCGCGCACACCGCCTTCCTGATTACCTGCCGCCGGCTGGCCGACGGAGCGGTGGGCATCCCGGGCGCCAAGCGCGTGAAGGAGCACACCTACTCGGCCGAGGACCTTGCGACCTGGACCCGTTCGGACGAGCCCGATGCCTGGAACCACGAGGCTCTGGGGGAGCGCGGCGTCTCCGCCCGCAAACTGCGCCGCGCCGCCAAGGACGCCAAGTCGATGACCCAGCGCGGCTCGCTGCCCGAAGGCCAGGAACCGGCTGACGACGTGGACGCCAGCGGCGACACCGCCGCGGACGCCAGCGGGCAGTAGCACGACCAGACCCGCCGTGAGGTCGCGGTCACATTTCCGCCATTGGGCCCCGCCCATGCATAGGATGAGAACAGCAGTGGCGTGTGCCGGCTTACCCCGGCACACGTGTTCCTCGAATTATGTGAAACGGGTGGAAAATGGGCGACGAGACAGATCGCACACGGCTGGAGGGCCAGGTCGCGGCCGCCGAGCGGCAGCTGAACGTGGTGCGGGACAAGAACCGCCTGCTCGATCGGCAGCTCGCCTCGGCGGGAGCCAACAACGCCCGCCTGGTCGCCATGCTGGAGCGCACCCGCGAGGAGATCCTGGCCCTGAAATCGGGGCTGGAGAAGGACGGGGACACCCCCTTCAGCCACGGCACCATCGTCGAACTGCATCCGCGCAGCCAACCCGTCCCGGGCGTGGCGATTTCCTCGACCGGCGTGCAATCTGCCGACATCGTCCAGGGCGGCCGCAAGCTGCGCGTGGGCGTGTCCCCGCTGCTGGACTTCGGAAAACTCGCCATCGGCCAGGACGTGCTGCTCAACGAATCCCTGGTCATCGTCGCCGGACTCGGCTACGAGCAGTCAGGTGAACTGGTCACCGTCAAGGAGGTCCTGGCCGACCACCGGGTGGTGGCCATGGGCAGGGCCGATGACCAGCGCGTCATCCGCCTGGCCGAACCGCTGACCGGGGACATCGTGCGGGTCGGGGACGTGCTGACCCTCGATGCGCGGACCGGCCTGGCCCTGGAAAAGGTGCACCTGTCCGACATGCAGTCGCTGGTGCTCGAGGAGGTTCCGGACATCTCCTACGCCGACATCGGCGGGCTGAGCGACCAGATCGAGGCCATCCGCGACGCCGTCGAGCTGCCCTTCCTGCACCCGGACCTCTACCGCGAGCACGGGCTCACCGCGCCCAAGGGCATCCTGCTCTACGGCCCTCCGGGCTGTGGCAAGACGCTGATCGCCAAGGCGGTGGCGCATTCGCTGTCCGAGCGCACCAACGAACGCAACGGCGACACCGGCACGGCCAAGAGCTACTTCCTGAACATCAAGGGCCCCGAGTTGCTGGACAAGTACGTCGGGGAAACCGAACGCCACATCCGGCTGATCTTCTCCCGGGCCCGCGAAAAGGCGGCCGGAGGAAACCCCGTGGTGGTGTTCTTCGACGAGATGGACTCGCTCTTCCGCACCCGCGGCACCGGCGTCTCCTCCGACGTGGAAACCACCATCGTCCCGCAGCTGCTGGCCGAGATCGACGGCGTCGAACGGCTGGACAACGTCATCGTCATCGGCGCCTCCAACCGCGAGGACATGATCGACCCGGCGATCCTGCGCCCGGGGCGCTTGGACGTGAAGATCAAGATCCGCCGTCCCGACGCCCAGGGAGCCGCGGAGATCTTCGCCAAGTACCTCACCTCCGACCTCCCGCTGCACCCGGACGACCTGGCCGAGAACGGAAACGATCCGGCCGCGACAGTGCGCGCGATGATCCAGGCGACCGTCGATGCCATGTACTCCACCGGGGAACAGAACCAGTTCCTCGAGGTCACCTACGCCAACACCGAAACGGAGATCCTCTACTTCAAGGACTTCGCCTCCGGAGCGGTGATCCGCAATGTGGTGGACCGGGCCAAGAAGTCGGCCATCAAGGCGCTGCTCACCGGCCAGGAGCGGGGGTTGCGCATGGACTACCTGCTCGAGGCGGTCGTGGAGGAATTCCACGAGCACGAGGACATGCCCAACACCACCAATCCCGACGACTGGGCGCGGATCTCCGGGCGCAAGGGCGAACGCATCACCTTCATCCGCACCATCGTTGCGGACAAGAACGGACGCGGGAAGACCCTGCCGGCCCCGGGGTCCGACGAGACGGGGCAGTACCTGTGAGCGTGCACCGGGTCATGGGCCTGGAGACCGAGTACGGCGTGCTGGCCCCCGCAATGCCCGGGGCCAACGCCACCATGCTCTCGGCCCAGGTCGTCAACGCCTACGCGGCCACCATCCGGGAGGCGCGCGGGAAGATCGCCGGCACCCACTGGGACTACACCGACGAGACGCCGCTGAACGACGCACGTGGCTTCACCCAGCCGCGCGCCACCGCGGATCCCTCCCAGCTCACCGACCTGGAACCGGAGCTGGATGCCGAGCAGGTGGCCATGGCCGGCGGGGACGTGACCATCGGCTCCACGCTCTACGAGGGCGGGGACAACGACCACGAAGTGCTGATGAACATGGTGCTGGGCAACGGTGCCAGGCTCTACGTCGACCACGCCCACCCGGAATATTCCTCCCCGGAGACCACCAACCCCTTCGACGCGGTGCTCTACGACCAGGCCGGGGACCACGTCGCCCTGGCGGCGGTGCGACGCATCGAGTCCCTGGCCGGGCTGCCGGATGTGCACCTGTACAAGAACAACACGGACAACAAGTCGGTGTCCTACGGGGCGCACGAAAACTACCTGATGCCCCGGGAGGTTCCCTTCGACTCCATCGCCGCCGGGCTCATCCCGTTCTTCGTCACCCGCCAGGTCATCTGCGCCTCCGGGCGGGTGGGCCGCGGCATGCTGGGCCAATACCCCGGCTTCCAGGTCTCCCAGCGGGCCGACTTCTTCGAGGCGCAGATCGGGCTGGAGACCACGATCCGCCGCCCCATCATCAACACCCGCGACGAGCCGCACGCGCACTGGGAGAAGTACCGCCGGCTGCACGTGATCATCGGGGACGCCAACCTCGGGCAGGTCTCCACGCTGCTGCGCACCGGAACCACCGCGCTGGTGCTGGCGATGATCGAGGCGGGCACCGTCCCGGCGATTGAGCTGCGCGACCCGGTCGCGGCCCTGCAAGCCATCAGCCACGACCCCACGCTGCGCACCAAGGTCGAGCTGGTGGACGGGCGAAAACTCACCGCGCTTGAGATCCAGTGGATCTACGCCCAGGCGGCGGCCGAGCACAGCGGGGCCACCGATGCCGACGACGAGGCGACCGTGGAGATCCAGCGCCGCTGGGAGGAAACCCTGCAGCTGCTGGAATCCGACATCTTCTCCGCTGCCTCCACCGTGGATTGGGTGGCCAAGTACAAGCTCATGACCTCTTACGCGCAGCGCCACGGCGTGGATTTCTCCGACCCGCGGATCGCACTGATGGACCTGCAATGGGCCGACATCCGCCCGGAAAAGGGGCTCTACCACCGGCTGGCGGCGCGCGGGCTGATGGAAACGCTCTATTCCCCGGCGCAGATCGCCCGGGCCGCAACCAACCCGCCGACCGACACCCGCGCCTACTTCCGCGGGCGGGTGCTGAGCCAGTACCCGGAGCACGTGGTGGCTGCGAGCTGGGACTCGGTCTCCTTCACGGTCCCCGGGGCCCGCAAGCTCGAGCGCATCGCGACGCTGGAGCCGCTGCGCGGCACCAAGGCCCTGGTCGGGGACCTGTTGGATGCGCAATTGTCGATTCACGAGTTCATCGCCACGCTGCGGAGCTAAAGCCCCTACCCAGTGGCAAGATGTAGATACCAGCGAAAACAGTGCCGGGCACCGCAGCGAAGGGGCCGGACACGTACGACACGGAAAAGAGCGGGACGGCAATGACACAGGAACAGCACTCGGGACAACGCCGCGAGGACACCCAGGCCCAGGAGACCGAGCAGGAAGTTGCCGCAGCGGCCGGCCAGGACGCCGGTGTGGATGACCTGCTCGATGAGATTGACGGGGTGCTGGAGCGCAACGCCGAGGAATTCGTGCGCGGCTTCGTGCAAAAGGGCGGCCAGTGATCGAGCTCGGTCCCGGTCCCTCCTTCGTGGAATACCTGAACCGGGACCGGCCCGACCTGCTGCCCGGTGCCCCGACCCAGTCCCAGGGCGCTTCCGGCGCCGCGGGGCAGGTGCCCCACGGAACCACCATCGTCGCGCTCTCCTACGCCGAGGGCATCGTGATGGCGGGGGACCGGCGCGCGACCATGGGCAACGTCATTGCCAGCCGCCGCATCGAGAAGGTGTTTGAGACCGACAGGTTCTCGGTGGTCGGCATCGCCGGGGCCGCCGGGGTCGCCATCGACATCGCCAAGCTCTTCCGCGTGGAACTGGAGCACTACGAGAAGATCGAGGGCACCCGGCTCTCGCTGGATGGCAAGGCCAACCGCCTGGCCTCGATGATCCGCGCCAACCTGACCTTGGCCATGCAGGGCATGAGCGTGATTCCGCTCTTTGCCGGCTACGACACGCTGGCCGGCACCGGGCGGATCTTCTCCTTCGACATAACCGGCGGGCTCTACGAGGAGGTGGAGCACCACTCGGTCGGCTCCGGTTCCCCGTATGCCCGTGGCGCGCTGAAAAAACTTTGGCAACCGGACATGGATGCCACGGCCGCGGTGCGCGTGGCCGTGGAGGCCCTCTACGACGCAGCCGACGACGACTCGGCCACCGGGGGACCGGATGCGGTGCGCAAGCTCTGGCCCGTGGTCTACGTCGTGGATTCCCATGGGGCCCGCCGTGTGGAGGACGCGATCCTCGCCGAGATGGCACGGTCGATCATTGCCACGCGGACCGATGACGGGAAGGAAGCCTAGATGAGCGCGCAATACTACGTTTCGCCCGAGCAACTCATGAAGGACCGGGCGGATTTCGCCCGGAAGGGCATTGCCCGGGGCCGGGCCGTCATCGTGGCTTCCTGCGCCGACGGCATCGCGCTGATCGCGGAGAACCCCTCCGGCTCGCTGCACAAGATCGGTGAGATCTACGACAGGATCGCCTTCGCCGCTGTGGGCAAGTACAACGAATTCGAGTCCCTGCGCCAGGCCGGGGTGCGCTATGCAGACACCCGCGGCTATTCCTACTCCCGCCACGACGTGACGGGCCGCGGCCTGGCGAGCGTCTACGCCCAGTCCCTGGGCGCGGTGTTCACCGCAGAGGCCAAGCCCTTCGAGGTGGAGCTGGCGGTCCTGGAACTGGGCGAATCGCCGGCACTGGACACCTTGTTCTCGCTGAATTTCGACGGGTCGATCGCCGAGCAGCCCGGCCAGATCATCATGGGCGGCGACACCCCCGCCATTCGCGAGGCCTGGAACGGATATTGGGCAGGGAAAGACCTGGCCGCCGCCGGGACCGACGAGGTCATCCGCGCCGCCGCCCTGGTGCTGCCGGGGGTTGGGGAAAGTCCCGAGGACGCCCGGTTGTTGGAGGTCGCGGTGCTTGAACGCGTCACGGCCTCGGGTTCGCACCGCCATTTCCGCCGCCTTGACACACCAACCATTGCCCGGTTCCTGGGCGCAGGGAAGTAGACACGCATGGACCGCAGGATCTACGGCATCGAGACCGAATACGGGATCAACTACTCCGATCCCGGGGGCCGTCCGCTCACGCCGGAGGAATCGGCACGCTACCTCTTCCGCCGGGTGGTGGCCTGGGGGCGCAGCTCGAACGTGTTCCTCACCAACGGATCCAGGCTTTACCTCGATGTCGGCTCGCACCCGGAATACGCCACGGCCGAGTGCGACGAGCTCCGCCAGCTGATTGCACACGACCGGGCAGGGGAGTCGATCCTCAACGACCTGGTGGCCAGTGCGGAGGAGCGCATGGCCGCCGACGGGTTCAACGGCCGGCTGTACCTGTTCAAGAACAACACCGACACCGCCGGGAACTCCTACGGCTGCCACGAGAACTTCCTGATCCCGCGCAAGCTCGAGTTCGCCCGGCTCGCCGAAATCCTGATCCCGTTCCTGGTCACGCGGCAGCTTATCGCCGGGGCCGGCAAGATCGTGAACATCGACGGTGAACCGCTCTACGCCTTCTCCCAGCGCGCGGACCATGTGTGGGAAGGCGTCTCCTCGGCCACCACCCGGTCGCGGCCCATCATCAACACCCGCGACGAGCCGCATGCCGACGCCGAGTACTTCCGGCGTCTGCATGTCATCGTGGGGGACTCGAACATGTCCGAGACAACCCAGCTGGTTAAGCTCGGGGCGACCGACTTGATGCTGCGGATCATCGAGTCGGGGAAGATCATGGAGGACCTGCGGCTGGAAAACCCCATCCGGTCCATCCGCGAGATCTCCCACGATTTCAACGGCACCACCCTGGTCAAGCTCGCCAACGGCAAGCACCTCACCGCGCTGGCACTCCAGCGCCGTTTCCTGACTTTGGCCACCGACTTCGTTGCCCGCGAGGGGGCGCACCACGATCAGGTGCCGGCGGTGCTGGATTTGTGGACCCGCACCCTGGATGCGGTGGAATCGGGGAACTTCTCCGGGATCGACACGGAAATCGATTGGGCCATCAAGCACAAGCTGATCAATTCCTATGCCAACCGCCACCAGCTGGACCTGGGTGCCCAGCGCCTGGCGCAGCTGGACCTGACGTACCACGACATCGACACCAAGCGCGGGCTCTTCCATGTGCTGGCGGCCCGGGGCAAGGTGGCTTCTGTGGTGGATCCGGCGGAGATCGCCTTGGCCGTTGACAACCCGCCGCAAAGCACGCGGGCCAAGTTGCGCGGCGATTTTGTCCGGGCCGCCAAGAACGCGGAGCGGGACTTCACCGTTGACTGGGTGCATTTGAAGCTCAACGACCATCCCGGCCAAACGGTGCTCTGCAAGGACCCCTTCGCCAACGAGGACTCGCGCGTGGAGGCACTGATTACGGCCATGGGCGGCTAGCCCCCCTCCGTCCCGTAGCAGCGTCCAATAAGGAGATTCACAGTTTCGGCCTTTAAGCTGGCTTTAGTCAGGTTCGAAAGCTCACCGCACAGCGTGGGTGTTTCCAGTTCCAAAATCCCCAACTGAAAGTTGATTTCGTGCGCAAAGTAATGGCACTCGTTGCAACGGCCTCGTTGCTGTTGGTGACGGCCTGTGGTTCAACCACCGCGGCATCCAGCGGTGACGTTGCGCCGTTGGAATCGATCAAGGTCACCCCCGGTGCGGATGATTCCTCGGATCCGACCGTCACCTTCGACACCCCGCTGGTTGCCACGGCAACCGGCGCCAAGGTCATCGTCGAGGGCAAGGGCGAGGACATCAAGGAAAACCAGAACGTCAAGTTCAAGTCCATCGCCTACAAGGCCGAGGATGCCAGCCTGCTCGGATCGGGCTTTGCCGGGGAACCGGTGACCTTGCCGACCAACGAAGAATTCAAGGCCCAGCTCCCGGCGCTTTATGAAACCCTCCTGCAGGCCAAGGTCGGCTCCTGGGTCGCCATGGTCGAGCCGGCAGCCGAGGCAGCACCCGCCGAAGGTGCTTCGCCCCCTGCAAGCCCCGGCGAGGCAAAGGCCGAAACGGTGGTTGTCCTGAAGGTCGTGGCCAGCGAGCCGATTCCAGAGGCTTCCAAGAAGCTGGGAGCCGATGAGGTCAAGAAGCTCAAGGACGAAGGTTCCCTTCCTACCTTCGAGATGAAGGATGAGAAGCCGGCCATCACCATCCCGAAGGACAAGGAAGTTCCTGCAGGCTTGGTCGTTGACGTCGTCAAGGAAGGCACCGGCAAGGTCGCCACAGCGACCTCGGACGTGTCAGCCAACTACACCGGCGTCCGCTGGGAAGACGGCAAGCAGTTCGACTCCAGCTATGACCGTGGCGAAGCGTCCGACTTCAATCTCTCGGGCGTCATCCCGGGTTGGACCCAGGGACTGGAGGGCTTGAAGGCCGGTACGCAGGTCATGCTCACCATTCCGACCGATCTGGCCTACGGGGCGGATGCGGCTTCCCAGGGGCGACCTGCGGGACCGTTGGTCTTCTTTGTTGAGCTCAAGGAAGTAAAGTAGCTAAAAGCTTTTAGCAACCAACCGAAAGGATTCCACCATGTCTTTTGGACAGCGTGATTACGACCGTACCAAGCCGGAGATTGAATTCCCGGGCACCGATGCCCCGACCGAACTGAAGATCGAGGACATCGCCGTTGGCGATGGCGCCGAGGTCGTTCCGGGCTCAAACATCTCGGCCCACTACGTCGGTGTGGCATGGTCCACCGGCGAGGAGTTCGACTCCTCCTGGAACCGCGGCGCCCCGCTGGACTTCCGCGCCGGTGTCGGCCAGGTCATCCAGGGTTGGGACCAGGGCCTGATCGGGATGAAGGTCGGCGGCCGCCGCCGTCTGGACATCCCCTCGGAGATGGCCTACGGCTCCCGCGGTGCCGGTGGAGCCATCGGCCCGAACGAAGCACTGATCTTCGTTGTGGACCTGGTGGCTGTCCGCTAAGCACAGCAATTCGCCTTTGGCCGTGTTTTCCCAAGTTAAACGGGGGAGAACACGGCCAAAGGCCGTTAACGCGGCGTTGCATTGGCTCGGCCTTGTCGCCAAAGGGTAATCTTGCGAGCGTGGCTCAAATTAACTCCGGCGGTCCTTCCCGTGCCGAGAAACTCGTCAGTCTTACCTATGCGTTGATCAACACCCCGCATGGATATTCCAAGCGCGAACTGCGCAAGATCGTCGATGACTACCAGTCGCTGAGTGACGCCGCATTTGACCGCAAATTCGACCGGGACAAGAAAGACCTGCGTGAAATGGGCGTGCCGGTAAAAACCCTCGGCACCGGCTCCGAGGAGCGCTACCTGATCACCCCGGCCAGTTATCGGCTGCCCGAAGTGAGTTTCACGACCGAGGAAGCCGCGGTACTGGGCCTTGCTGCACAGCTGTGGAAGGACACCGACCTGGAATCCTCGGCCACCCGAGCCACTGGCCGGCTCTCGGCCGGGTTGGAAGACAGCGGCCGCGGGGTACGGTTCACGGAGTATGTTCCCCGATTGCATGCCGCCGGACCGGCGTTTGCCGCCTGCCTTGAGGCAGTCTGGGCACGGCAGGTCCTGTCTTTTGAATACCTGGACGCCCAAGGCCGTGCCAGCGATCGCACCGTGGACGCCTGGGGGATCGGTTCGCGCTTCGGCAACTGGTACCTGGTCGGACTGGACCACGACCGCCAGGACGTGCGCATGTTCCGGCTGACCCGCATCCTCAGCGATATCCGCACTGGCCACCAGCATTCTTCCCGCCCCACTGGATTCTCCATGGCGGACACCTTGGGTGGCCTGAATCCAGACATTGCCGGTGAAAAGGCCCGGCTGTCCGTGGCCAAGGATTCCGGCTGGGCGCTTCGTTCCCGGGCAGAATCCATTTCCCCCGGCGATGACCACGATGTACTGGTACTGCAATTCCACGACCTGATGGGCCTTTCGGCCGACGTGGCAAAATTGGGTGCCGATGCCAGCGTGCTGGAACCCGCTTCCCTTGCAACGGCCGTGCGCCGCAGGCTCGAGGGGGCACTGGCCGCCCAGCAGGCGCCCGTACCCGCCTACAAGCTCAGCAAACGACGCAATGTCGGGCGCCCTCCGTCCACCGAGGCAGTCGCCCGAAACCTCGACATCATTTCCTATGTGGCCAAGTTCGGTTCACCTACCGTTGAGCAAACGGCCACCCACTTCGGGTTGACTGAAAAGCAGCTTTTGGCCCACCTGCAGACGATCATGATGTGCGGGGTGCCAAACGGGCTGCCCGATGAATTGATCGACGTGGAATGGGAGGCGGGAACCATCAGCATCAACAATGCAGAGGCCCTCAATGCGCCCATCCGGCTCAGCCTTACCGAGGCCGCGACCATGCTGGCCGGTTTGGCATCGCTGCGCGGACTGCCGGACTTCGAACATGCCCACGCGGTCGACTCGGCCTATGGGAAGCTGCAGGCAGCCGCGGTGGGATTCGAAGGACTGGAATCGGTATTGTCCATTGCCTTGCGCTCAACCGAGGAAAGCGAGATCTACGCTGCCCTGGTGCGGGCCATCCGTGAACACCAGACGGTGGAGCTGACGTACTACAGCGCTTCCAGCGACGCACTGGGTGTCAGGCAGGTCGAACCCATTCGTCTCGTGGAGAACGCCGGCCGGCAGTACCTTCGCGCCTTCTCGGTGCCCAACAATGAAATCCGCAGTTTCCGCATCGATAGAATCCAGTCGGCGACGTTCAGCGGCCAGCAGTTCACCTTTGCCCCGGGTCGGCATGACGACCAGGACGATATCTTCTTCACCCCAAGCCCCACCGACGAGTTGGTTGTCCTGGGCTTCGGTCCTCGCCTGGCTTCGCTCGTGGATGAATTCGCCCCGGAGCAGTGGGCCAAGGGCGCGAATGAAAACATCGCGGAGATTCGCATGACTTCCACTTCCACTCTCCCGGGAATGGTGGCCTACCACGGCGGGGACCTGCGAGTTGTTGAACCTGCCCCGCTATGCGCCGAGGTCGAAGCATGGCTCAGTGCGGCAGTGGCCAACTTGGAGGTGAAGTAGTGATGTTCGCATGGTGGTTCTGGGTGTTGCTGTGGATCGTGCTCGCCTTGGGCACGCTGTTATTCCTTGTCCTGGCCGCAATCCGGCTCTTTCGCGGCTTCATGGCGCTGACCCACGAAGTCGGCGATGCCATGGACCGGGTGGGCTCCGCCATGGATGAGGAGGCGCTACCCCGGGATTATCCCGAGGTACCAGAGCGCACGCCGTCTGGAATAGCAGCTCTCTTCCAGGGCCGGGATATCGCCAAGGAGGCGCACGCTGCAGGAAAGCTGCGCCGTTCCACCGCGCGACGCAACGCGCGCATTGAACGCAAAGCCCAGCGCGGACAACCCCAACGCGTAGGCGATTTAGAATTGTTCTGACGTAGACTTAAAACGATTGAAAGGTAGGTTCCCCAATGGGTGGAATCCAAGGATGGCATCTGGTCATCATCGTAATTTTGGCACTCTTGCTGTTCGGTGCCCCGAAGCTTCCGGGTTTGGCCCGCTCTGTTGGCCAGTCCCTGCGTATCTTCAAGTCCGAGGTCCGTCAGATGAAGGACGACGACAAGGCGCCCGAGGCCGGCGAAGAAACCGTCGAGGGCAAGATCGTTGACCCCGACCGTCGTGAGAACAACTCCTAGTCCTTCGTGAGCGAACAAGACGTGGACTCCAAAAAGGGACGGAAGAACAATCCCGAGGGCCGCATGGCCCTCAAGGCCCATCTGGTTGAAGCCCGGAACCGTCTCTTCATTTCACTGATCGCGCTGGTTTTGGGAACGGTCGGCGGATTCTTCCTTTATGACGAGGTCCTCGGGCTGCTCATCTCCCCGGTCCGTGCATACGGCGGGGAAGTCAACTTCACTTCCGTCATGGCACCTTTTGACATCATGCTCAAGACCTCGTTGCTCTTGGGGCTGGTGTTCTCGGCACCGATCTGGATCTACCAGCTCTGGGCATTTATTGTTCCGGGGCTGAAGAAGAACGAACGCAACACGGCCATCGGGTTCGCCGCAGCCGCTGCGCCGCTCTTCATCGTGGGCGTAGGCATGGCCTATTGGGTCTTGCCCCATGCCTTGAAGTTCTTCATCTCATTGACCCCGGAGAACGCCCAGTCGTGGTTGACGACCGACACATACCTACCGTTCGTGTTCCGGCTGTTGATCGCCTTCGGGCTGGCCATGCTGGCACCGGTGCTCATGGTCGGGTTGAACCTGGTCGGCGTCCTGAGGGCGAAGTTGATCCTTCGGCATTGGCGCATCACGGTCTTCCTCATTGCCCTCGTGGCCGCCATGGCGGCTCCGGGCGGAGATGCGATCACCATGTTTGCACTGGCCGGTCCATTGTTCGTGACCTTCGCGACGGCAACATTGATTTGCCACCTGAACGACCGCAAGCGAGACAAGAAGCGGGCCCAGCTCGAGGCCGAAAACGCCGCCAGTGCCGGCGAGGGATCCATCATTCCCGATTCGCCGGATCTCCCATAGGGACACCCCCCGTGCCCGGAGTACGGACACGGGCGCACCTACTACCCTCCTGAAAGGGGTCGCAGCGTGAGCATGCCGGCCGAGCGATTTGACGCAGCCAAGAACCAACCCGAGGAGAGCGAAAGCGGGCTCCCCGAGTTCCGGGCCTCACTGGGATTCGACCTCGACCCCTTCCAAGAGGAAGCCTGCCGGGCGGTGGCTTCAGGTTCCGGGGTCCTGGTGGCTGCACCCACCGGCGCGGGGAAAACGGTGGTGGGGGAGTTCGCCATATTCCAGGCACTTCGCACCGGACGCAAGGCCTTCTACACAACCCCCATCAAGGCGCTCAGCAACCAAAAGTACAGCGACCTCGTGGCCACCTACGGTCCCGAACGCGTTGGTCTGCTCACCGGCGACATGACAATCAACGGCGAGGCCGAGATCGTCGTGATGACCACCGAAGTCCTGCGCAACATGCTGTATGCGGATTCGGACACCCTTGATTCCCTGGGCTACGTCGTCATGGACGAGGTCCACTATTTGGCGGACAAGTTCCGCGGCGCAGTATGGGAAGAAGTCATCATCCACTTGCGCGAGGATGTCCAGGTCATATCGCTCTCCGCCACGGTTTCCAACGCCGAGGAGTTTGGCGGCTGGCTCGACGCAGTGCGGGGCGATACCCGCATCATCGTCTCGGAGCACCGTCCGATTCCGCTCTTTCAGCACGTGATGGTCGGTGGCCGCCTTGTCGACCTGTTTGCCGAGGATGTTTCGTTCGACCAGGTGGCCGATACCCCGGAACGGGTGGCCGAGGTCAACCCCGAACTCACCAAGATGGCCCACCGGGGTCTCACCGGCTCCCGGGGCCGCGTCCAGCGCGGACGTGGCCGCCGCGGCGGGGGAGGGACCTGGGGAGAGAAGCGCGAGCAGATGGGCACGCGCGTCTCCCGACCGGACATGATCATGGCCCTTGACCATGCCGGGTTGCTTCCGTCGCTGGTCTTCATCTTTTCCCGCAACGGCTGCGACGCCGCCGTTGCCCAGTGCGTCCGCTCGGGGCTTGCGCTGACCACCATCGCGGAGTCCACCGAAATCGAACAGACGATTGACATCGTCGCCCACAAACTGCCGCCGGACGACCTAGAAGTGCTGGGCTTCTGGCCGTGGCGCGAAGGACTCATGCGAGGCTTTGCTGCCCACCATGCGGGCCTTTTGCCAATCTTCAAGGAGGTCGTTGAAGACCTCTTTGTCCGCGGCCTCGTCAAGGCAGTCTTCGCGACCGAGACGCTTGCCTTGGGCGTCAACATGCCTGCCCGGTCGGTGGTCATGGAAAAGCTCGAGAAGTTCAACGGCGAATCCCACGTGTCTGTCACCGCGGGGGAGTACACCCAGCTGACCGGCCGTGCCGGGCGTCGGGGCATCGACGTCGAGGGGCACGCGGTGGTCCTGTGGCAACAGGACACCGATCCGGCGGCCATCGCGGGGCTAGCCTCCAAGCGGACCTACCCGTTGAACTCGAGTTTCCGTCCGACCTACAACATGTCCCTGAACCTCACCTCGCAGTTCGGCCGGGAGCGGGCTCGCGGCATCCTGGAAACCTCATTCGCCCAGTTCCAGGCAGACCGTTCCGTGGTCGGCATGGCTCGCCAAGTACGCTCCCGCGAGGAGTCGCTGGCCGGCTACTCCAAGTCAATGACCTGCCACATGGGGGACTTCAAGGAATACGCCGCCTTGCGCGAGCAATTGTCAGTGGCGGAGAAGGAGGCCTCGAAAACCATTTCGAGGCTGCGCCGCTCGGCAGTCAGCGAATCCCTGGAATCCCTCACGCGCGGGGACATCATCGAAATCCATGGGGCCAGGAAGCTTGGCCGTTGCGTTGTCATTGAGTTGGACAACTCGTGGCACGACCCGCGCCCCACGGTACTGACAGAGGACAAACACATCCGCCGCGTCGGGGTCCAGGACCTCAACGACCCGGTTGAGGTGATCTCGCAGATCCGGATCCCCAAAGGCTTCACCGGCCGCAGTCCCAAGGAACGCCGGGACCTGGCCGCTTCGCTGCACAACGCACTGGCCGAATCGCGTCCGCCACGCCGCGGCGCCCCGGAGTTCACCTTCAGCGGCAGCGATGAACAGGAAGAGCTCATTGTTCGGCTGCGTGCAGCGCTCAAGGCCCACCCGTGCCATGCCTGCCCGGAGCGCGAGGACCATGCCCGCTGGGGTGAACGCCACTCGAAGCTGCTGCGCGACACCAACAAGCTGCGCGCCCAGATCAGCGGCCGCACCAATACCATTTCAAAGACCTTTGACCGCGTCGCGAAGGTGCTCGAGGACTTCGAGTACCTCGTGCCCGCCTCGGACGACCTGGGCCAGGCCCAAATCACCGATGCCGGTCAGCGGTTGCGGCGCATCTACGGCGAACGCGACCTCCTGACATCCCTGGTCATGGAAACAGGTGCCATGAACGAGATGACCGCCGAGGAACTGGCCGGATTCATTTCCGCCCTGGTTTTCCAGGCGCGACGCGAAGACCACGGCCCCGATCCGCGGATGCCGACCGCGAAGGTTCAAATCGCCTGGGAGACCTCGGTCAACTTGTGGTCGCGCCTCTCCGACGCCGAGGCCAACGCGGGCCTGCCCGAGACCGTAGCCCCGGACTCCGGGTTGATCTGGCCGATCTACAAGTGGGCCCGCGGCTCGGATTTGCGCGAATGCCTCCGCGGCACCGACCTGGCCGGCGGCGATTTCGTGCGGTGGGCCAAACAGGTCATTGACGTGCTTGACCAATTGGCCAAGATCCCGGACCTGAACACCGGACTTGCCCGGTCCTGCAACCAGGCGGTCCAGCGGATCCGCCGCGGGGTCGTCGCATATTCAAACGTGGTGGACTGAGTCCCGCCACCGCGGGACCACTCACGACAGGATTGAAGGACGCCGACACAACGGGCGTGCTTGAGAAAAGTAAAGGTAGACAATGTCTCTTGAGATGTACCGCAATGGTTCCATCTATTCCCCGGCCGATCCCTTTGCCACGGCGATGCTGGTCGAGGATGGAACGGTGGCGTGGATCGGCACCGAGGCAGCGGCAGGCGCCTTGCTAGACGCACGGATGACCGAGATTGATTTGCAGGGGGCCCTCATCACGCCGGCCTTCGTGGACTCGCATGTGCATCTGGCATCGTTGGGTGCCCGCATCAAGGGCCTGGACCTGGGTGCCGCCCGCAGCGCCACCGAGGTGCTCGCAGCCGTGGACGTGGCCGCGGCCAACACCTCAGGGTCCATCCTCGGTGCAGGATGGGACGAGTCGACCTTCGCCTCCGGCACATTGCCCACGTCCGACCAGCTACACCGGGCAGCCCCCGACCGGGAGATCTACCTGGCGAGGGTCGACGTGCACTCCGCACTCATCAGCCCCGCGCTGGCCCATCGCGTCGGCCTCGTGCAAGGTCCCGAGTACGTCGATGGGTTGGTACGCGGGACTGCCCACGAACGTGTCCGGTCGGCAGTATTCGCCTACGACCCCACAGCGAACACCGAAAACCGCAATTTTGCCCTTCAGCACCTGGCTGCCACGGGACATGGGACCGTGGTCGAAATGGCCGCCGAGCACATCTCCGGACGCGCCGACCTCGAGGCGCTGCTGGCCCGCACCGACGCCGAGAAGGCTTCCAGCCCCGAGGTCTACGCATATTGGGGCCAGGCGGTGGGCACCGAGGAGGAAGCCCGCTCTTTGTTGGCATCGTTCAATTCGACCTCCGTGGTGGGATTGGGCGGCGACCTGAACATCGATGGCTCGATCGGTTCCCGTACAGCGTTGCTGCGCGCCGACTACTCCGATGCCGCGGGGGAGAGGGGCACCTCCTACCTGGATGTTGACAGCATCAGCGCCCATGTTGCCGCATGTTCCCTGGCCGGCATCCAAGCCTCCTTCCACGTGATCGGCGACGCCGGCCTGGACCTCGCACTTGAGGGTTTTGGCAGGGCCGCCGAATCCGTGGGCATTGCCAAGGTGCAGGCCGGCAGGCACCGGTTGGAACACGTTGAAATGGCCGACGACGCCGCACGGGCCCAAATGCTTGCCTTCGCCTTGACGGCTTCAATGCAACCGGGCTTCGACGCAGCATGGGGAGGTCCGGGCCGCCTGTACGAGCAGCGGCTCGGCGGTTCCCGCGCCGCGTCCATGAACGGCATGGGACAGTTCCTGGCTGCCGGGGTTCCCGTCGTGGTCGGGTCGGATGCCCCCGTCACCTCGGTCAGCCCGTGGGCCTCCGTCAAGGCCTGCCTCGAACTCAGTGACCCGCAGGCCCGGATCTCGGCAAGGGCCGCGTTCATGGCGCACACCCGTTCCGGATTCCGTGCCCTCGGCACACCTAACCCCTTCGCCGGCCAACTGGTCAACGGTGCCGACGCCACCTTCGCCATCTGGGATGCCGCAGAGTTGTCGGTGCAGACCCCGGATCTCCGTGTTTCCTCTTGGAGCACCGATGCCCGGGCCGGTACCCCCATGCTGCCGGTGTTGGAAGACGAGTTGCCCAATTGCCTTCGAACAGTCCGGGCAGGCCACGTGCTCTTCGATGCCCTCGGCGTGTCCTAGAATCATCTTCTCCAGTGAGACGGAATTCAGATATTCCGCCTCGTGGTAGGCCCTGAAATGAAGTAACGCGATTTGAAAGTTTTATTTCCCGGCAAAACGCATGAACCCGCGATTTATAGGTTGACTTGAGCGGATTCATGAATCCGGTGGTCCGGAAACGGTTGACAGTTAAAAACTGGACGGTAGGCTGGAACCAATGTCTGATCCTTCGATCCGGCTTACCGGCATTCCGGTGTGCAAGAACAAATCGACCCCGTAGGCACTAGATAACACCTGCCCCGCCCCTTGTTGGCGGGAATGGACGGACCGAAGCCCGCGGGGTCGATTTGTGTCCGGCGCCATTACCGAGGCGTCTTGCGCATCACACGGCGAGGGTCCGGGATTCGCTGGGGCGGTTGCGTATAATTGAGCACTGACCCCCACCTGATCCCCGAAGCCAACCGCCGCGGGTTCCCGAATTGCGGCACGTTGGCGCTCGGCCCAATGCGGCTCTCTTCCGCGGATCATTCCATCAGCAGAAAGGGACTGCCGCGTGCGCGTAGTCACGATCATTCCGACTTACAACGAGCTTGAATCGCTCCCCATCACCGTGGGCCGCTTGCGTGCCGCAGTGCCCGATTCGGACGTGCTGATCGTTGACGACAATTCTCCCGACGGCACCGGCGACCTCGCCGAGAAGATGGCCGCCGAGGACAAGGCAATCCACGTCATGCACCGCACGGGCAAGGCCGGCCTTGGCGCAGCCTACCTGGCAGGTTTTCGCTGGGCCCTGGACGCCGGCTACGACGTGCTCGTGGAAATGGATGCCGACGGCTCCCACAAGCCCGAACAGCTTCCGCTGCTTTTGGCCGAAATCCCCAAGGGCGCGGACCTGGTCATCGGTTCCCGCTGGGTCAAGGGCGGCTCGGTCGTGAACTGGCCGCTGCACCGCAAGTTGATTTCACGCGTGGGCAGCTTCTACTCGAGGACCATGCTCGGGGTGAACCTGCGAGACATCACCGCCGGCTACCGCGCCTTCCGCCGAGAGACCCTCGAGGCCCTCGATTTCAACGCCATCGATTCCGTCGGCTACGGCTTCCAGGTTGATATGACCTTCCGGGTTGCGCAACTGGGCAAGAACATCGTCGAGGTTCCTATCACTTTCGTCGAACGTGAACTGGGCGTCTCAAAGATGAGCGGCAACATCGTCATTGAAGCCATGCTGAACGTGACCAAGTGGGGACTGAGCGCCCGCTGGAAGAAACTCACCAGCCGCAAGTAGTCGCCGGGATGCCGTGAGGGCAACCAGAAATGGCGAGGGCCCGAATGGATGTTCCATTCGGGCCCTCGCCATTTGTATTGCCGGGGTCGTTATCCCTTGAGCGCTGCCTGGGCTGCACCGCGTGTTGCGCGCAACTTGTCCAGGCGATCCTTCAGGATTGTTTCCAGCTCATCAACGGAGCGGCGCTCGAGAAGCATGTCCCAGTGGGTACGCACCGGCTTCTCGTTGGATTCCTCCGGCTCCGCTTCGCCATTGACCAGCTTTGCAAGCTTTCCGGTCTTGGAGGTCCAGGTTGCCGGGATGTCTGCCTCGGCGGCAAAAATCACGAACACCTGCTCGCCGTCTTCGCAACGGTATTCAACGCGCTGGCGCGCTGCTGGCTCGACGCCAGCCTCAGTTTCCATGCTCTGTGCGCCAAGGCGCATTCCTCGCAGGCTGCGATCGCTCATATTGTCTCCCTACTGCGATTACATACGGGTTCGGCTACCGATTTAAACGTCCCGGTCCAGCTCAAAATTCCCGCGGGGCGCAAGTCTCGAAGTTTCCATTATACGGCCACGACGCGGCTTCGGGCGGGCGACCTTGGTTGTGAGGTCGCCCGCCCGATCAATTCCGGCCCGGAAGGGTCGTTACATCAGGGTACTGCTGGGGCTTTCGGGCTTGTTCTCGCCGTCGCCTTCGGTGAAGTTGCCCAGGGCTCCGCCGATTCCCTTGAGCGCCTCGCCAACCTCGCTGGGGATGATCCACAGCTTGTTGGAGGAGCCTTCAGCAATCTTCGGCAAGGTCTGCAGGTACTGGTAGGCCAGCAGCTTCTGGTCCGGCTTGCCTGCGTGGATTGCATCGAAGACCTTCTGGATGGCCTGTGCCTCGCCATCCGCACGAAGGATCGATGCCTTGGCATCACCCTCGGCCTTGAGAATGGATGCCTGGCGCTGGCCTTCGGCTGTCAGGATGGCCGACTGCTTGGTGCCTTCAGCCGTGAGGATCGCGGCGCGGCGGTCACGTTCTGCACGCATCTGCTTCTCCATGGAATCCTGGATCGACAGGGGTGGATCGATGGCCTTGAGCTCGACGCGCGAGACACGGATACCCCACTTGCCGGTGGCCTCGTCCAGGACCCCACGCAGCTGGCCATTGATCTGGTCGCGGCTTGTGAGCGCTTCTTCGAGGTTCAGCCCGCCGACCACGTTACGAAGCGTGGTGGTGGTCAGCTGCTCGACGGCTTGGATGTAGTTGGCGATTTCGTAGGTGGCCGCACGCGGCTCGGTGATCTGGAAGTACACCACGGTGTCAATCGAGACCACCAGGTTGTCTTCGGTGATCACGGGCTGCGGCGGGAAGCTCACGACCTGTTCGCGAAGATCAAGCATGGGAAGCAACCGATCGACAAACGGAATCAAGATCGTCAGCCCGGGAAGTAGCGTGCGGTGGTATTTGCCCAGTCGCTCCACGATCCCGGCTCGCGCCTGCGGCACAATACGCACTGAGCGCAGGAGCACAATGATCACGAAGATTGCCAGTACTACCAGGACGACCGTTAGGCCTAGACCCGATGTTTGCATCTCTTCTCTCTTTCGTAGGGGCGCCATGTTCCGGACGCCGAAAAACTTTTTTGAGTCCTTAGTCCAGACCCGGCAGCTGCTTCCGAAGCGTGATGTAGGCCGTTGCCCCATCGATGCGGACCACCGAACCGTAGGTACCGGGCTGCAGGGCAACCTCGTCCTCGGTGCGGGCCGACCAGGTTTCCCCACCGATCTTGGCCCGCCCGTTCATCCTGGAAGTGGGCTCCAGGACCAGGGCATCTTCGCCAATCAGTCGATCCACATTGGTTCGCAGGGCTTCGGGATCCTTACGCAGATGTCGCAGCGCGATGGGGCGGACCAGCATGATCATGAGCAGGGAAAGGACGGAGAAGACCACGACCTGCAACCAGAATTCGCCACCCGCCAAGGCGACTCCCACACCACCAAGCGCTCCAACGCCCAACATGATGAAATACAAGTCAAGGGAAATCATTTCGATGATGGCCAGCAAGAGGAAGAGCGCGAGCCAGACCACCCAAGCGTTGTCTATAAGCCACACATACATATTTACCCCTCAAGTCCGGATGCGTTGGATACACACCAACCTCGTACACCATCTTGCCCGATCGGCATGCCAAATCGAATCAGCACAAGGGAGGATGTTCAACCTACGCAACCTCATCATTGCGATGATCGGCGGCACCTCCGCTGAGGTCGCCGGGCTATTGGTTCTTGCGGAATTCCTGGATGCGGAATGCCGCGGTGATGAGCATGGCGTTTCCTGCATCAGCCAACCGGCCACGCAGTTCCTCGGGGTCCAGATGATGACCGGCCGGTCCCATCATGGCCAGCTCGAAAGCTGCGGCCGAATCCAGCACCAACGGTATCCGGACCTCCTCGGTTGCATTGAGCGTGAAGCCGTCGCCCATGGAAGCCACGACTCCGGCAGCCTTGTCCGGGGCGATTGCAAGCAGCCCGAGAAGTTCCGCACCCTCCGCAAGGTGTCCGGGGAGCGGGGTTACGACCAGGGCCGTTCCACCCGGGCGCAATACCCGGGCAAATTCTTTGCCGTTGTGTGGGGAGAAGATGTTCAGCAGCACGTCGAACGACTCGTCCTCCAAGGGAAGTTCGCGCCACAGGTCCCACACGAGCGCCAGGGTGTTGGGCACCTTCGCTGCCCGCCGCATTGCATAGCGGGAAATATCCAACGCAACAGCGCTGGCGGAGGAGAACCCGGGAAGCGCTTGAAGCACCTGCCTCAGGTAGTATCCGGTCCCTGCGCCCGCGTCCAGGATCCGCGGTTCCTCGTATCCGCGCAGGGCCTTGCGGGCTCGGAGCCCCAGGGCTTCGGCCAGCGACTCGTAGTGCCCGGCATCAAGGAAGGAAGCCCGGGCAGCAACCATCTGCGCCCCGTCTTCCTTGAAGTTCGTTCCCTTGCCGGCCAGCAAGTTGAAATAGCCTTGCTTCGCGGCGTCAAATGCGTGTCCGGCATCGCAGCCGAGCCGGTCGGGCCTCCCGGGTTGCTGCTGCAGACGCAACCCCTCTCGGCAAACGGGACAGCGAAGACCCTCGTCCGGATTCATGAGCTGCTCCAATGGTGTCAATTCTGGGGGTGGTGATTAGCTGCAACCGGCTCGTTGACCGGTCTTGCGGCGTGGCCTTCTGACCACTGTAGTAGGCGCGGGCGCGCCGCCCGGTCTTCATGGCCGGGCAAGGAGCCGGGGTAGTGCCCAGTGTCGGGGGAGTGACGGCGTTGGGCCGTCCCTAGAATCCGAGCCCGCTCCTGGCCTCGGCAATACCCGGGGTGGCCCAGCGTGGATATTCGTGGTTGGCGCACAACGACCGGGTCACGGCTTTGTCGATGTACACGGTGCCATCGAGGTGGTCGGTCTCATGCTGGAATATTCTCGCCTGCCACCCGGAGAATTTCCGTTCATGGGTGGTGCCTTCGGCGTCCTGGTACGTGGTGTCGATGTCGGCAGGCCGTTCCACAACTCCCTGGTATCCGTTGAATGACAGGCAACCCTCGTAGAAGGCGACCGTGCGGTCACCGACGGGCCAATAACGGGGGTTGACCGTTTCAAGATACTCCAGCGGCTCACGTTCCCGCGCGAGGGCGACCTCCGGAACGGATTCGTAAAGGTCTTGCAGAACGGCGATGCGCAGGGGGATGCCCAGCTGCGGGGCTGCGAGTCCGACCCCCGGGGCATCCAGCATGACCGCGCGCATGGTGTCAAGGAAGGCTCGCAACAGACCGGGTTCCAGCTGGCCGGTGAAGTCCACCGCGGCCATCCGCAGCACCGGATGCCCCAACTGCACGATGGGCGGAAGAACACCCGCCTCGTGAAGTCGGACCAGTTCCTCGACCCCGGCCCGGATGGCTTCGGTGGACCAGGGGGCGGGTGTTGTCGATTCGCCGTTTGGATTCATGAGTGGACGCCTTCCAGCGAAGTGGTAGTTCCCGATATCTGCTCGTTGCCCGTGTCCAGTGCATTGATGCGGCTGCGTAGTCGGGCCGCCTCGAGTTCGGGCAGGTGGTTGAAGGAGTCAGTGAAGCCATCTTCCACGAACATGTCCAGGCGGACTTGGTGGTCGTAGAGGACGTCAATGACGTTGGCCAGCCGGCGCAGCCCATAGGGCGTCATTCGTTCGGTGCCGGGCACGCCGGAAATGATCCAGTGATCGTGGTCGCGTACCAGCTTCAGGTAGTCCACGGTGGAGGTCAGGGCTTCACAGAGATCTGGGAAGCCAAACCATATCTGCCGCCCGTCAATGCGCAACGCACGGATTTCATGGCTTGTCGGCGTAAGCCGCACCGTGTCGACGGCGCCGGGTTCGGTCAACCCCAGTCGCTCGAGGTCACCTGAGTCGGGAGAGCGCAGCAGTGTTCCCATGCTGAATCCGGATCGCTGTGCCGCCTGGCGCTCGATCGCCCTGTAGTCGCGTTGCGCATCGAGTTCGTGCACCGTCATGTTCTCGCGGATGGTCGTTATCGTCGGCAGAACCAGGTGGTGGTAGTACTCGTCCGAGAGGAGTTCCTCCGGCGGGTAGTTCGACGTGGTGATCAACAGGATGCCCCGGTCAATAATGTATTTGACGGTGCGTGCCAGCAACATGGCATCGCCGGGATCGTTGCAGTGGAATTCATCGAAGCACAGGACCTCCACACCGCCGAGCATGGTCTCGATGGACCGTTCAATGGCGCTGGTGCGTGCCGCCACGCGGTCGGCGCGTCCGCGCGTTTCCCCGAGTGAGTCGGGTTCGTCGATCTGCTCAAGGGCAACCGTGGTGGCTTTGTGGGCTGTTGCATGGAGATCACGGAAGAAGTCGTGGAAATGCACACGCAGTTTGCGCTCGGTCGGCAGGGCGTCGAAGACCGCTCCCAGCAACCAGGTCTTGCCGCGCCCCGGAGGTCCCCAGAGATAGACATGGTTTTTCCCGGGGGAGCGGCCCAGGGGAGACAGATGAGCTGCGGCATTGCCGGACAGCAGGTCGATGGTTTCATACTGCCTGGCATCGAGTTGCAGGTGTTCGGAAGTCGCACGGATTTCGACGGATTGCTTTATGGCGTGCCGGACGTGCCGGGATGCGCCGCGCAGGATGGAACCCTGAACGGGCGACGTTGGGTGTGGCATACCATCGAGTTTCCCTGAATAACTATGCAAGTACCAAAACACGGCACCAGGTAGTTATGTCAAGTGTTTATTATTTGGCCAGGACGCTGGCGGGTGAATGGCCGATTGGGATAAACCCACGCATATCCCAACGGTACTCGGGACGTTTTCACCAACCCCGGACGCCATCGGTCCGGCGCGCCCGGTCCCGAGGCTCGGGCTCTGGTCGGGCGCCCGGTCACCGGGCGGCACCGCGCGCCAAGCCGACACATGGAGACGCGCTAAACAGTCACTGGAAGATGTGAGCGAAATGTTGGATTTCACCACTTCCCCAGGCGTTTCCAGTTCGCCGATAATCTACATTATGTCAACTTAGGTTTCGGGAGCCCCTCTCGTGTTAGTGCAACTCAAAGCAGTCGTTGTCCTGTCTCATTACAGGTGATCTCACTACACCCGAAGCATTCGGGTGTTCTCGGCTAACACTGGGTGCGATGGGACGCGCGCGCTGTTGGCGTCCGACGTTGCGGCCGGGTCCAAGGATCCTGCCGGCCTCCTGGTCTTCAGGGAGCAATTTTCCTCCGTCACAATCAGCGACCTTCTGGCGCGTTGCTGGGCGACCGACTTCGAGAATTCGCCACCGGTCCGCCGCGTTGCCGCCTACAAGGGACAACGACATTTCTCCGGCCTCTGGTGGTGCGCCTCCATCAACCGGCATGTCGGTTTCGAGTCCTGGCTGGAACGCGACCATCTGATTCGCCTGGATTTTGATGCCACCGTCAAGGGCATTGCCTCCCAGCCCTTAAGGATCACGTTTCCGGAGCCACTCCCCCAAACTTGGCATGTTCCCGACTACTTTGTTCGCCGAGCCGACGGCATCGGCGTCGTTGTCGATGTCCGACCCGATGCCAAGGTCAAGGCCGAGGACCAGAAAGTTTTTTGATGCCTCCGCAAACCTCCGCGCCACGGTGGGATGGGATTACCGCCGCTTGGGAGACCTGCCCGGGGTGGGGCGCGCCAACCGCTACTGGATCGCCGGCTATCGGCGTATTTGAACCTCAAACCAGCCAATCGTCGTCTTGAAATCGTCAACCTGGATCGGATCGAAAGCAATGGGTATGGGCATCGAGGCCGCATCCAAGATGCACTTGCTCCAGTGATCGTGCGAGGAACTCGGGTGCATTGAAGTGGAGTTCCGGGCGCATTGGCATAATCACCAATCCCGGCGCGCAATCGAACGACTCGGTGCCAAACAAGACGGCATTCTTCGCAATCACACGATCTTCGAGAACGGCACCGTCCCTGACACCGTGGTTTTCTCCATCATCGAAGCCGCATGGCCAGCCGTGAAATTCGGGCTTGCCGAAGGGCTTAGCGACTACCAAAGTTGGTCGCCCTCAGCGCCAGGTTGGCAATGAAGAGTGTCTCGCAGAGGGTCCCCCTGCGGGCGCCTTGAAATATTTTCCATCAGCAAGCTTTACCCGTACTTGGTACGCGCCTTAAGGATGCCTTAGGGCACGATTCTTGCCGTTCTCTGCGGCGGCCCCAACGACCGACGCTTAGGTCTGGGTTAAGATCCTGCGGACTGCTTATTTCTCTTATTGAGGATGGACAGCACGCCTCTTAAAGTCGCCCAGGCTAAACAGGAGCAGACCAAGATGAAGATCGGTGCGATGATCGGAACGTTCAACGGTCCTTCAACTTCAATTGCGGTTCGTTCGAAGAGGAACAGGTAAGCCAGAATCGGGACCATCGCTCCTGCCGCGGCACCCAGGGCAGCGACGAGCGCTTGACGGTTTCCAGAGGTCGGAAAGTGCTTCTTTCCCTGGATGGCCACGGCCACCGCCGCGCCGATTGCGGGAGGAATCGAAATGACGGCGCCACAAACCGCAGCCCAAAAAAGCATCAGTGGGACGTTGGTCCAGTGCCAGTCTTGCCTCTCCATCAATTCGCCGGAAGGCAGCAAAGGCAATAAGGCGAGCGACCCCAATACAGCTCCTGACAGCACGGCTAGGCCGAGTAGGGGGAAGATTAGCGTGCCGATTTTTTGTGCGGGAAGAGTAGCCATGGGTACAGCTTATGGCGCATCTAAAAAGCACCTCTGACATGTATGTGTCACGCGCGCGGAAGCACACTGGAACTAGGCACGCCCTGAAATCTCTAAATCGTATAGATACGCCGGGTCCATGGATTCGGCCAATGGTTGCGTGAATCATTGGCGTCCACCGGGGTTCTTCCTCGAGGCCCAGGAGCCCCCAGCACAGAGTCGGTGCTTTTCGGGCGCGCTTTCGAACTTTCAGGTCGAGAGGTTTTTCAGGCCGCAGCGATCCCGCAACGCCGCCCACGACTTCTGGCATGGTTCCGCGGTAAAGGCAGGGCTACCTAAGTCGGCCATCTCGATAGTGACCGAACCATAGAGCGTTCCTTGGTGGAGACAGAAATCGGGGATGAACGATTGTGCTGTTCCAGGTGCTGCTAACGACATCCTCGGCATTGGAAGTTTGATCCATTGACGACCTACGTGCGGTCCAATGCCCCGCTGGTATTTCTCTCTGGCCGGCGTTTGGACAGCTTAGCCTTGATCCACCGATGAGATTTGGGACCTGCCCGGCGTTTTAACCACGAAATGCCCGTCATATCAGGGAAAATTGAACTTGCGACAGTAACAACATTCCTGAAATGAAGGGCATCTC
>NZ_JAOYTG010000021.1:0-83059 GCF_025847175.2 Paeniglutamicibacter sp. ZC-3
GACCTCATCGACCACCACATCAAAAACCACAGAAAGTAGCCAGAGAACCGGAACCAAAAACGCCAGGATCCCCGACAATCCGGGGATCCTGGCGTTCTGTCTGTCGTAACTTCAGGCTAAGGGGGTGAAGGTCGACACGGATTGAACCGTGTCGTAACTTCACCCCCTTTTTTGAGTTGGGCTGGAACCGACCCCTCGCTGCAGGACGGATCGTCAGTTGGTCCGGTTTAGAACGGGTAGGGCGCGATCTCCGGGCGCATGGTCAGCCACTGGGTCTCGGTGAAGGCCTCCATGTTGGCCGCAGACCCGCCGATGCGCCCGCCGTTGCCCGAATCCTTGACCCCGCCGAACGGAGAGTTGGGCTCGTCGGAGACGGTCTGCTCATTGATGTGGATCTTTCCGGAATCGACCCGGTCGGCAATCTTCATGGCCATCCCCACGTCCCCGAGGATGGACACCGAGAGCCCGTAACTCGACGCGTTGGCCATCTGCACCGCTTCGTCGATGGTGGAGAAACTGCGCACCGGAGCTACTGGTCCGAAGATCTCCTCTTTCCACGCATCGTGGTCCGCGTCCAAGTCCGCCAGGACGGTGGGCGGGTAGAACCATCCCTCGCCGCGCTTCCCGCCGGCGGCCAGCCGGGCACCGCCGGCAACGGCGGACTGCACCATGGAATCGATCCGCTCCAGCTGCCGGCCATCGATGATCGGCCCGATCGCGACCGTGCCGGACTTCGGGTCGCCGACCGGCAGGTTCCGTGCCTTTTCGGCCAGTGCCGCCACATAGTCCTCGTAAATGTCCCGGTGCACAATGTGCCGGCCGGTGGCCATGCAGATCTGGCCCTGGTGCATGAAGGAGCCGAACGCAGCCGCGGATGCCGCCTTGGCCAGGTCGGCACCGGGGAGCACGATCATGGCGCTGTTGCCGCCCAGCTCGAGGTGCGCACGCTTGAGCAGCCGCGCGGCGCTTTCCCCGATCTTGCGACCGGCGGCCGTCGACCCGGTGAACGCAATGACGCGCACCTCCGGTGCTTCGACCACGGCGGCCCCGACGTCCGCGCCGCCGGGAAGCAGATGCAACAGCCCCTCGGGCAATCCGGCTTCCTCGAAGATCCGCATGATGGCCACCCCCGCGCAGACCGAGGTGCGCGGGTCGGGCTTGAGCAGCACCGCGTTGCCCAGGGCCAACGCCGGCGCAACGGCACGAATGCCCAGGATCAGCGGGAAGTTGAACGGGGCAATCACGCTGACGACCCCGACCGGGCGGCGACGGGCGAAGGACCAGCGTTCCTCGTTGGTGGTGAGCACCTCGCCGGCTGGAAGCGACGGCAGCGCGGAGGCCTCGTAGCACTCGTTGGCCGCGGTGTGCGTCTCGAGCGCAGCCTTGGCGGGAATGCCCCCGGATTCGCGCACCAGCCACTCATTGACCTCGTCCGCGTGCTCCTCCCAGAGCAGGCCGGCCCTACGCAGCACCGCTGCCCGTTCCTCCGGCTTCTTCGCGGCCCAGGCAACCTGTGCCTTGGCGGCCGCCGTGGCAGCACGCAAGACGTCCTCGGCGGAGGCCAATCCGAGGGTGCCAAGTACGTTTCCGGTGGCGGGCTCCACGACGTCTTGGGTGCCGGCGCCGCCGACCACCCAGCCGTTGACGTTGATCTTCGAGTTCCAGAGTGATTCTTCAAGCAATGACACTTTGTGGTTCCTTATCTGGTGGACGGGTTTGCAGTGCATGGGCTTCGCAGGCGGGTTGCTTGGGTCGGGGAAGTTGCGGTTCGTTGGTTGCCAGGTAATGGGAACATCCCGCCGGCCGTGACGGTTCGCTGGTTGCCCCTCCAACCTGGCCCTTCTCGTGCGGCCTGCCCCCTATGCCCACGCTAGGCCGGAAACTGGCAACAGTCCAACGAATTTGCCACCCCGTGTACATCGGGCTCATCGATAAGCTCACGGGTCCTGAGATTCTGGACATCGGCCCCCGCTCGTCGAGGAGTACCTGCCGCGCCTCCATGTGTTCGCCACAGGAAGCATTCCACCCGCAGCGGCGCACGCCAAGGCGGACCAGACGCCCCGAGGACAAGCGCTGCCCCAACAGCTCCGGCCGCGATCTTCAGGTGATCCTGAATGTCGCGGCCGGAGGCAGTTAATAAGGTATGAAAATCAGTGTCCACGGTCGCCGGGTGGTAGCCGGGGTCGGGATGGAACGGCAGAATGGGCATATGCCCGAGACCGCATCGATCCACCGGTGGCAGACCCATCCGGTCACGCCCGAGAACTTCGAGGATTTCGCCGACGTCATCAACCCGACCCGGCGGGACACGCACTGCTGGTGCCTCTCGCACCGCTTGGGCGTCAAGGACATCGAGGAGCTCGGCGGCGGCAATCGCGAGACCGCCATGCGCAGGCTCTGCGAGCGGGATAATCCGCCAGGCGTGATCACGTACCTTGACGGCAAGCCGGTCGGGTGGTGCAGCATTGGCCCTCGCGCCGAGATCCCGCGGCTGGCGGCGTCAAAGCTCATCCGGCCCGTGGACGAGGTCTCGGTGTGGAGCATCATCTGCGTGGTGGTGCGCAGCGGGCACCGGCGGCAGGGCGTCATGGCCCACCTGCTTGAGGGGGCCGTGGAGTACGCGACTTCCCGCGGCGCGCCGGCCATCGAGGCACACCCCGTGGATCCCCCGGGCAGGATGGACACGACCATGGCGTTCGTCGGAACCCGGTCCATGTTCGAGCAGGCCGGGTTCCGCGTCATCGGCACCACCGACGCGGTGGCCAGCAGGATGCCGCGGCTGATCATGCGCCGCGACCTCCGATCGAATCCCTGACCTGCTTCGGGGTTAGGTGAGCGTCCAGGAGCGCTTGGAGAGCCCGAACCAGAAGCCATCGATGGCGGTCTTGGCCTCGATGCCTCCCGAGGCATATGCCGCGCCAAGGGCTACATAGAGCGGTGCCCAGTGCTCGGAGCGCGGGTGCGCCTCGCGTGCGGCAGGCGCCTTGTGCAGGAAGTCGAGGATGGAGTCCACGTCCCCGCGTGCCATGGCCTCTTCGGCCCAGTGGTCGAATTCGCTCGATGCGGCCGGCGGGGCGACGTCGGGTCCGCCTGCCGGGTTGAACCAGCGCAGGTTGTGCGTGGTGAAGCCGGAGCCGATGATCATGGTGCCGCGGTCGCGCAGCGGAGCCAGAGACTGGCCGAGCGCGAAGAGGCCCTGGGGATCCAGGGTGGGCATTGACATCTGCACCACCGGGACATCCGCATCGGGGAACATTTCCTTCAGCGGCACGTAGGCGCCGTGGTCCAGGCCGCGGGTTTCGTCGCGCTCCACGTGGTGGCCGTGGGTGCCGGTCAGGCGGGCGACCTCGTCGGCCAGCTCCGGTGCCATGGGGGCGTCGTAGCGCACGTCGTAGTAGTGCTGCGGGAAGCCCCAGAAGTCGTAGACCAATTCCTGCTTCTGGTGCGTGGCACTCAGCGACACTGGAGCGTTCTCCCAGTGCGCGGAAATCATCAGGATGTCCTTGGGCTTTTCCATGGTCCCCGACCAGCCTGCCAATTGAGATGTCCACGTGGCGTCGTCGGCCAGGGGCGGGGCGCCGTGGGAGAGAAAGAGTACCGGTGGGCGGTCGGCTGCTGTAGTCATGTAATGAGCATACACCTTATTTAGTTGATTCTTCAAGTAAATAAGGTGTTGTGCACCGCTCGCCAAACCCCGGAGGTGCCAGACCCGGATTCGTGCGGGCCTGGCGTTGCCTCGACATTCTGGCGTGCAGAATGTCTTGGCGCCGGGAAGGAGACCGGCCCTACGGTTGATGAACCAGATCACAACGCCGCCTTTGGGCGCCGGCATACCGAGGAGCAGCATGCAGTTCTACCAGGATGGCTACCGCCCGGGAGACCCCGACATCCGCCCCGCCGCACCCGGCCGCCGCGCACCGGGAACCTTCCCCGAGCAGGTGGACGTACTCATCGCCGGCACCGGCCCCGCCGGGTCGGTCCTGGCCGCCCAGCTGGCCGAGTTCCCCGACATCTCCACGCTCGTGGTTGAGCGCCGCGAGGCGGCCCTCGAACTGGGGCACGCCGACGGCGTCGCCTGCCGCACCGTGGAGATGTTCAACGGCTTCGGGCTGGCCGAGCGCCTGATGCGCGAGGCCTACTGGGTCAATGAGACCAGCTTCTGGGGCCCGGACTCCGCCGACGGGATCGCACGCACCGGCCGGATCCAGGACGTCGCCGACGGCCTCTCCGAATACCCCCACGTGATCGTGAACCAGGCCCGCATGCAGGACCTGCTACTCGAGCACATGGCCAACTCCCCTTCCCGGCTGGTCCCCGACTACGGTTTGGAACTCATCGACGTATCCGTCGCCGAAACCGGCGACCACCCCGTCACCGCAACGCTGCGCCGCACCGGGGCCGAGCCAGGGGCGGATATCACCGTCCGCGCGAAGTACGCCGTGGGCTGCGAGGGCGCCCGCTCGAACGTGCGCCGCTCGCTGGGCATCAAGATGCAGGGCGATGCCCGCAACCACGCCTGGGGCGTCATGGACATGCTGGCGGTCACCGATTTCCCCGACATCCGCCTGAAGTCCGCCATCCAGTCGGCCTCCGGCGGATCCATCCTGCTGATCCCGCGCGAGGGCGGCTACCTGGTGCGGCTCTACGTGGACCTCGGCGACATCGACCCCGGCGACCGCGAGGCCCGGAGCCGATTCACCGCCGAGAAGGTCATCGAGGCGGCACAGAAGATCCTGCACCCCTACACGCTGGATGTGAAGGAAATCGCCTGGTGGAGCGTCTACGAGGTGGGCCAGCGCATCGCCGAGCGGTTCGACGACGTGCTTCCCGAGGACCGCGGCACCCGCGCCCCGCGCGTGTTCATCGCCGGGGACGCCTGCCACACCCATAGCGCCAAGGCCGGCCAGGGCATGAACGTCTCCATGCAGGACGGCTTCAACCTGGGCTGGAAGCTGGCGGCGGTGTTGCAGGGCCGCAGCCCCGAGGCCCTGCTGGACACCTACTCCGAAGAACGCCAGGCCATCGCCCAGGAACTGATCGACTTCGACCTCAAGTGGTCCACCGCCATGGCGGCCAAGCCCAAGGACCCGGCCAACCCGGAAGCCGGCGGCATGGATGCCGCCGAACGCCAGTGCATCTTCACCCAGGGCGGCCGATTCACCGCCGGATTCGCCACCGACTACCGCCCGGGCATGATCACCGGGGAAGGCACCCACGAGCACCTGGCCTCCGGCTTCCCGGTCGGCGAGCGCTTCCACTCCTCACCGGTCATCCGGCTCGCCGATGCCAAGCCGCTGCAGCTCGGCCACCAGGCGCTGGCCGACGGCCGCTGGCGGATCTACGTGTTCGCGGACGCCGCACGCCCCGACGCAGCCGATTCCCGCCTTGCCGCGCTCTGCACCTTCCTGGCCGAGGCCCCTTCCTCCCCGGTGTGCTCCTTCACCCCTGCCGGGGTCGACGACGACGCGGTCTTCGACGTGCGTGCGGTGCTCCAGCAGCACCACCGCGACGTGGAGCCCGGGGACGTTCCCGCGTTCCTGCTTCCACGCAAGGCGCCGCTGGGACTCATCGACTACGAGAAGGTCTTCACCGCGGATGCGGCGAACGACATCTTCGCCGCACGCGGGATCGACCGCGAGCTCGGCGCCATCGTGGTGGTCCGCCCCGACCAGTACGTGGCCCACGTGCTGCCGCTGGATGCCCACGCGGAGCTGGCCGGCTTCTTCGCAGGCATCATGCGCGCCCCGGCGCTCGTCTGATCTTGATGCGGTCGCGGGCTCCAAGGAACCCGCGGCCGCACGTAGGATTCTGTTGTGCAGAAAACTAATCGGATCGTCAAACGGCCCGTCCACGCCGTCGAATCGGTGGAAAATGCCTTGCGCATCCTGGTGCTGCTGCAGGAACGCGATGCGCTGCGCATCGTCGATGCGGCCAGGGAGCTGGGCGTGGCACCCTCCACCGCCCACCGGCTCCTGGCGACTCTCGTCTACCGGGGCTTCGCGGTGCAGGACCCGCAGAAGCACTACGCCGCCGGACCCAACTTGCACCTCGATGCGGCACGGAATCCGGCCCGAAGACTGGTCGCCGCGGTGCGCCCGCAGCTCGAGGCGCTGGCTGCGGCGACGGGCGAAACCGTGAACCTGGTGGAGCGCATCGGGGCGAGCGCCCGGTTCCGCCACAGCGTCGAAGGTCCGCAGCTGGTGCGGATCGGCGACCGCACGGGAACGGTGCTCCCGGCCGGCACGTCCTCCGCCGGATTGGCCGCACTCTCGGTCCTCTCCGATGCGGCCGTTGCCCAGCTCTACCGCCGCCGTGCCACCCGGAGCGACGGCAACGAGCTGGATGCCGGGGGCCTTGCCCATTTGCTCTCCGAGCTCGCCGGGGTCCGGGCCAGGAACTACGCGATCAACATCGGCCGCACCGAACCGGAGCTCGCGGCCATCGGCGCTCCCGTGGGTCCGCTGGCCAACGGGAAGTCCTTTGCCTTGTCCCTCAGCGCACCGATCTCCCGCGCCGGGGACCTGCAGGGTGCCAGGGTCGTTTCCCTGCTGCTCGCGGCCTGCGCCGCTATCCGCGGCACCCTGGACACGCAACCGGAATGACGGAGCGCCCCCGACACCGAGTGTCGGGGGCCTTTTTTCCCGCGGACCGGGAACGGCTAAAGCACCAGGAACGGGACCAGCAGCGAGGTCACGAACAGCACCAGCGCGCCGCCGAGCCGGTTGGTCAACGCGGCGAAGGGCATCAGGTGCATGCGGTTCGCGGCGCTGAGCACCGCGACATCTCCGCTGCCGCCGGTGTCGGCCATGACCAGGCCCGGGGTGATGGAGGCTTCCACGAAGTTGAACTTCATGAGCCAGCCCAGGATGCCGGAGGTCAACGTCGCGATCAGCACCGTCACGACGGTCAGCAGGATGAACTTCGGGTTGCTCAGCGAGGCTACGACCTCGTCCATGTTGATGTAGCTGATGCTCACGCCCACCAGCAGCGCCGGGACCATGGTGGCGCCCACCATGTCGCCCCAGTCGGCCGTGGATTCCTCGATGTCCTTGGGCAGCCAACCGAAGATCTTCACCGCGGCGGCGGCAATGATGGTCCACGCGTAGGGGTGCAGGACCTCGAGGTAGGAGCCGACCAGCTGCCCGAAGATGAACAGCGCGCCGGCAAATAGCAGGCCCTTGCCCAGGGCAATGAACGAGGAGGACTCGTTCTTGGGCGGCAGGGAAAGCTCGGACTCCTTGCCCTTGATGCGCATCAGCTCGCCGTGGCCGTTGAAGCCGACGAAGAACTGCTTGCGGGTCTTGCCCAGCCCGTTGTAGATGCCGGCAATGATGATGCACACGATGTTGGCCACCACGACGGCCGACATCAGATCACCCATGAACGTCGCCGAATCCTCACCGGTGCGGGCCGCGTACATCTCGCTCATCGGCAGCGCGCCCACGCCCAGCCCGCCGGCCATGATGGGGGCGGCAATGAACAGGATGCCCTCCATGAACCCGAAGCCGGTGGCAGCACCCAGCAGACCGACCAACACGAACGTTGCCACGAGGCAGCCGACCAGCGGCACCGCGAAGCGCGGTCCGGCCTTCAACAGCAGGGCGCGCGGCATGCCCAAGATGGAGCCGGCGATGATGGTGATGACGAAGAAGTCCAGGAACCCGTGTCCCTTGACGAAGTTCTCCACGACCTCCACCAGGTTCGCAGGCAAGAGGTCGAAGGACATGAGCGTGGCTGGAATGAACGTGCACAGCACCGTTGGCAGGCCGAAGTCGCGCACCACCGGGAACAGGTTGCCGATCCAGATCAGCAGCCCGCCGAGCAGGATCGTGACGGTGAAGCCCGAGAGCATGGAGTCCGGCAGCTTGCCGGTGGCCGCGGCAATGAACACCATGGCGGCAAGCACGATGAAGAGCGCTGCCGGCAGGCTGGCGATCCGGGTGCCGCGCGGGCCGGGGAAGTGCGTGCCGCGCAGCTTGCCGACATGGGGTTCGACGCGGCGTTGGACGCCGTGATCGTCGGGGTGCTGGTTCCCAAGGGTGGAAACGGGGTTTTCAGTCTGAGACATCGTCGTCCTCGCAGAATGATGGGGCGCACCGGCTCCTGACGGAGGCATCCCGGCGTGCGGTGGATGGGAGGTGTTTCTAGTGCCCGGTCAGGGCGTTCACCGGCAGTGCCGGGGAGTTGGAGACCGCATCGCGGCCCAGCCGTACTGCCCGGTACAGCCCGGCTTCGTCGATGCCGGTCTCGTGCCCGGCGGCGTGCAGGTGGGCCACGAGTTCCTCGGTGGCGAGGTTCCCCGCCGCGCCCGGTGCAAACGGGCAGCCGCCGTAGCCACCCAGCGCGCTGTCAAAGCGCGTGATGCCCGCCGCGATGGCCGCGTCGATGGTTGCCAGCGCCTGCCCGTGGGCGTTGTGCAGGTGCAGGTAGTAGGTCAACTCCGGCTCCGCGTCTTGGACGTGGCGCACACTTTGCATGAGCCGTTCGGTGGGGGTGGTGCCCAGGGTGTCGGCCAGTCCGATCTGGGTGATGCCCATGGTCTTGAAGGCGCGCACCACGCGCAGCAGGTGCTCCGGATCGATCTCGCCCTCGAAGGGGCAGGTGAAGGCGGTGGAGATCCCGGCGAAGAAGTTGATGCCCGGGTGGGCTGCCACGTCGGCGGCGAGGGATTCGAGTGCCTGCTCGATGCTGGACCCGGCGTTCGCGGCGCTGTGTGCCTGGCTGGCGGAGGTCACCACTTGGATGTGGGTGGCACCGGCGGCCACGGCCCGCACGATCCCCTTGCCGTTCAGGGCCAGGGAGGTGAACGTCGCCCCGGTGCCGGTCGGCAGTCCGGTGAGCACCGCGTCGGCGTCGCCCATCTGCGGCACGCGGGCCGGGTTCACGAAGGAGGCGACCTCGAGCCGCTTCACGCCCGAAGCCACCAGCGCTTCGGCAATCGCCAGCTTGTCGCCCGTGGAGACGATGACGTTTTCGTCCTGCAGGCCGTCGCGCAGGAAGACGTCGGTGATGTGGATCTGCATGTCAGTTCTTCTCCTTGACGCCGAGCGAGTCGATGTCCTGGATGCTCAGGCCGGCCAGGTCGCGCAGGACTTCGTGGGTGTGTTCGCCAAGCTCCGGGCCGACCCAGTTCACGCGTCCCTCGTGCCCGGGGATCTTGGGGACCACGCCGGGGAAGCGGATCAGCTCGGGTTCGTCCTCGATGATGACCTCATGGGTTTGGATCATGTCGCGGGCCAGGTAGTGCTCGTCCTTGGCGATCGAGGGGGCGTCGTAGACCGGGCCGGCAGGCACCCCGGCGGTGTCCAGCTCGTTGAGCACCTCGGCCAGCGGCATCGAGGAAGTCCAGGCGGCGATGGCTCCGTTGAGTTCCTCTTCGCGCGCCCCGCGGCCCTCGGTGGTCAGCAGGGTGTCGTCGGCGGCAAGGTCGTCGCGTCCGATCGCCTTCATGAGGCGGATGAACACGGAATTGGAATTGCCGCCGATCACGACCTCCAGGTCGTCCCCGCACGGGTAGGAACCGGTGGGCACGACGCCCGGCAACGCGCCGCCGGTGCGCTTGCGGACCATGCCGTAGGCGTCGTAGTCCGGGACCAGGGATTCGAGCAGGGAGAAGACGCCCTCGTAGAGCGCCACGTCGACGATCTGCGGGCCCTCGCTTTTCACGCCCTGGGCCTTTTGGAACATCAACATCAGCGCGCCGATGACGCCGTAGAGACCCGAGACGGTGTCCCCGACGCTGGCTGCCGCGCGGCCCGCCGGGCGGTCCGGTTCGCCGGTGATGTAGCGCAGGCCGGCGAAGGATTCGGCCGAGCTGCCGAACCCGGCACGGTTCTTGTACGGGCCGGTCTGTCCGTAGCCGGAGATGCGGACCATGACCAGGTTGGGGTTCGCGGCGTGCAGCTCCTCGGGACCCAGTCCCCACTTTTCCAGCGTCCCCGGGCGGAAGTTCTCGATAACCACGTCGGTCTTGGCCACGATCCGCAGGACGGCCTCGCGGCCCAGCTCGCTGCGCAGGTCCAGCGCGACGGATTTCTTGTTTCGCCCCATGGTCCGGAAAAGCATCGAGGTGGTGCCGCGGGTCTTGCGCCAGTCGCGCAGCTCGTCGCCGCCCTCGGGCTTTTCGATCTTGATGACTTCGGCCCCGAAGTCACCGAAGAGCCGTGCAGCGAACGGGGCGGCAATGAAGCTTCCCAGTTCCAGCACGCGGATTCCCTCGAGCGGCAGCGTACTGCCCGGGAGGTGGAGATTTTCAGTCATGGTCTTCGCCCTTTCCTAGGTGACTGCATCGAAATTTCCCACACAATGGGATATGATTCCCTGCAGGCAGGAAGACAGTAGCAAGTGATTCAGGACACAGCAAGAGGCGTTGCGGCAAAAGCTTCGCATCCAGCGCCCCTGACCGCGGTCCTTGGGCGCGGAACCCGACATCACGGGCTGTTTTCTTGATTCATGAGAAATTGCGTCACAACCCACGGGCGGCAGACACGCTCGCCCACACCATGAGGAGACAGTCATGGCCGAGTCCGCAGCCACCAGCAACCGCATGCTCGAACGAGTCGCCATGGTCCTTGATGCGGTGGATGGTTCGTCGGCCTCGGCCAGCGAACTGGCACGGCGCACCGGCCTGTCGGTGTCGACGGTCCACCGCTTGGCGCTGTCGATGGTGGAGTACGGGTTCCTGCGCCGGATCGATGACGGCGACTTCAAGCTGGGCCACCGCTTCGTGCGCACCGCGTTGGAATCGATTGCCGCCCCGGTACTCACCGAGCTGCGCAATGCCACCGGAGAGACCGCCCAATTGTGGATTCGCCGGGGAGAACGGCGCATCTGCCGGGTGACGGTGGACAGCCAACACGAGCTCAAGGCCACGCTCCCGGCGGGCTCCGTGCTGGAACTGCCCAACGGGTCGAGCGGACGACTGCTCTCCCGCGATCCCGAGGCCCTCGATTCCGTGGAGCAACACGGATGGGTTGAATCGGTGGGCCGGCGAACCCCGGGCCTGGGCTCGGTCAGCGCACCGGTGATGCTGCGCGACCAGATGATCGCCACGCTCTGCCTGGCCATGCCGCTGATCCGGGTTGAGACCTCCCCCGGCCTGGACTTCGGGGAGAAGGTCGTCCGCGCGGCGCGGCTGATCGGCACCGAACTGGAAATGGGCAAGCAACTCTAGGGATGCCTCCCCGGGCTCAGAGGCCCCAGGCCCGCGCGTTCGCCAATGCCTGCTCCACGTCGGAGGCTTCCAGTTTCCGATACAGGCTGCGCATCTGGGACTTGACCGTGTTTTCGGACCGGTAGTCCGCCTCGGCGATCTGGCGGCGGGTCATTCCCGCACGCAACTGCCTCAAGACCTCCTGCTCCCGCACTGTCAGCACCGGCCGCCTGGGCAACGGCGTGGGCGCAAGATCCAGCGCGTACCCCAGCCGCTGGAGCTCTTCGGGATCAAGCTCCAGGTGCCGGCCCACCTCGGACCACCCGGGGACCATGCCCAGAATCGCGAGTTCGTAGAGGACCCCCGAGTCCCGATGCTGCTGCTTCACTCGCTGCAATGTCGCCGGAGTTGGGCCCCGGGGGTTCCTGGCGGCGATATCCAGATACAGCACCAGGTTTCCCCGCCGGCGCATGCCCCCGGTGAGCGGAACTTCCTGAAGGGCGGCCAGGGCTGCGTCGGGATTCCCGCCCAGCAGGTGCCCGAGCGCCACCAGCAGGGGGTCCCTGTTTTCGATCCCGGTTCCAGGGCGCACGCCGCCGCGCTCCAGGATCTCGGCCAGCAGCAGCGTGTCGTCGAACAACCGCCGCGCCAGGGGCGCGGCCGCCGCGTAGCGACGCTCTTGGCGCAGGGAGGAGATCAAGTCCCGCGCAGCATCGAAGATGCCGGCATTGAGTTTCTGCAGCGCCAGCAGCTGGACATGTACGGGCCAGAATTCGTCGTTGTCCACGACGGACGGCAGGGCGCCCATCTCCACATCGAAGCCGGCGTAGTCGAGCCGGGCCAGGGCCAGGAACGCACGGGCCATTGCGGCCGTGCGCTCCACCATCACCTTTCCCCACCCGACTTCGCCGATGGAGGCGTCGTGCTTGGCCAGCCAGCGCATGGCAGAGCCACTGTCCCCTTCCAGCACATCGAGTAGCGCCATCTTTCCTGCCACGTCGGCCAGCAGGAAGGCCTTGCCGGAGACCCGCGCCCAGTGGAAGCCCTGCTCATAGGCCTGGCGGGCCTCGGCATCGCGGCCGGCCAGCTGCAGGGTAATCCCGGCCTGGAGATCAACCATCGACACCAGGGCCGGGTTGAGCCTTTGGGCGTCAAGCGCACGGTGCAGCGCCTCGCGGAGGCGATGGGCGGCGGCCGCCGCTTCCGGGTAAAAGCCTGACTGCCGCAGGTGGAGCATTTCCAGAATGCCTACCGTCAGCGCGTGTGTGTTTGGCTTGGCGTAGAGTCGCACCGTGTCACGATGCAGGCGCTGGGCCGTTTGGTTGGTGGCGTAGTCGGGTTCGAACCCCGGCAGCTGCAGCGCAAGTCCGTCCCGGTCCGCCTGGCCCAGCATCCGCAGGCCGATGCGCATGTATTCGGTCTGGTTCGCAATGAACCGCGGGATCTTGGCCGCGATCACGCCCAACTGCTTGGGGTTGCGCATGAGGATGTCCACCCAGTTCTCCAGCAGCATGTTCAGCAGCGCCTGCCAGCTGCGGCGCGCCACCGCCGACTCCACCGCTGCGCCTACCCCGCGGGTTGCGGCTATCGCGTTGACGGCGGCCTGTTCCAGCACGACGGTGGACTCGCGGCCACGCTGTCCAACCCGTTCCACCAACACCTTGCGTACCATCGCCGGCATCATCCAACCGCCTCGCCCGTCGGCTTGCACCAGGCCCGCCTCGACGAGTTCATCCAGGGTGTGGACCACAGGGGAAAATTCACCGTAGAAGGCCTCGACGGTGCGCCTGTCGTATGCGGGCAGGAACGCCGCCTCCGACAACGCCCCGTCTGGATCGCGGCTGGCCAGCCAGATGACCAGGCCGCTGCGGATGATCTGCTGGGCGCGCGGGCGCGCCTGCGGATCCGCTGCAAGGGCCAGCGTCGCCGCGAGCCACCCTCCGGACAATTCGTGGATGAGACGGGCCTCGTCCCGCTCGGCCGCCGTGCCCGGGCCGACAAGCTGCGCCGTCTCGCTGGCGTCCAGCAGCAGGTCGCGGTGTTTTGCCACGAGGCACGGGGTCCGCGAGGAGAGGTCCCAGAGGGAGGCGGTCGGCGCCAGGATGACGGCCACGTGCAATGTGGCATCCGCACGGAGCCGTTGAACCAGCAGGTCCACTTCGGTTGCCTCGTCGATGTCCCCGCCGGACCAATCGAGAACTTCCCCTACCTTGTTCCCGATCCACGAGCGCGCAAAAATTTCGCGGCCGGTTCCGGCCGCGGCGCGGATGAACAGCAACCTGCACGTTCCGTCGTCCCAGGCAAGGAACCTCGCCAAGGCAGGATGAATCGTCTGTCGACCGGATGCGGCCCCCATGCCACCCCTTTCCCCCCCTATGCACTCGTTGCACGTTCACCGGTGCGCCGAGGTGGCACCTCCGGCTGTTCCTCAGGGATCCCACCAGTGCCACATGGCGACGGGTCTCTTACCTCATCTGATACCTCATCCTAAACGCCATTTCCCCGTTTTGACCCTCTGTGGCAGCACCTGGACGCCGCCCCCCGATGGGCCGGGAAGCCGGCAGCAATTCACTGCGGCGGTTTTCGGCTCCTTCGGCGCGCGGCAGTTTCCCCAAGCTTCGGAATGTCCTCTCGGACACATTGGCCACCCGCGGTGCCCCCGACTCCCCTAGAATTGGGCTGAATCCCCTGTTTTAGCCGCTTGTGCGACACCCTGCCCCTTAGTTGCGCCGGTGGGTCCCACCGAAGCCGGCGCCCCGCAAGCCCATTCTTCCGAACGGACCCCCGCATGCCTTCCCTGCCCGCCACCGCAACCGCCGCGCCGACGCCCGTCGAACGCCAGTCGGTGCTTCGCACCCTGCGCTCCCCGAAGCTGCTCGGCGTCGAGGTCCTCGGCGGGTTGGTGGTGGCGCTCGCGCTGATCCCGGAGGCGATCGCGTTCTCCATCATCGCCGGGGTCGACCCCAGGGTCGGACTGTTTTCGGCTTTCACCATGGCGGTGACCATCGCGGTGGTGGGCGGGCGCCCCGCGATGATCTCGGCCGCCACCGGTGCGGTGGCCCTGGTCATCGCACCGCTGGTGGCCAGCCACGGCGTGCACTACCTGGTCGCTGCCATCCTGCTGGCAGGCGTGTTCCAGGTGCTACTGGCGGTGTTGGGCGTGGCCAAGTTGATGCGCTTCATCCCCCGCCAGGTCATGGTCGGGTTCGTGAACGCGTTGGCGATCCTGGTGTTCATCGCCCAGATGCCCGAGCTCATGGGCGTCCCTTGGCTGGTCTACCCGTTGCTGGGCCTCGCCCTGTTGATCGTCTTTGGGCTGCCGAAGATTACGACGAAGGTCCCGGCCCCGCTGGTGGCGATCGTGGTGCTGACCCTGGTGACTGTCTTCAGTGCCATTGCGGTTCCCACGGTGGGCGACAAGGGTGAGCTGCCCTCAAGCCTCCCGGAGCTTTTCTTCCCGCAGATCCCGTTGACCTTTGAGACCTTCCAGGTCATTGCGCCGTACGCTCTGGCGGTGGCATTCGTGGGCCTGCTCGAATCCCTGATGACCGCCAAGCTGGTCGACGACGTGACAGACACCGGCTCCAGCAAGACCCGCGAGGCCTGGGGCCAGGGCGTGGCCAATCTGGTGACGGGGTTCTTCGGCGGCATGGGCGGTTGCGCCATGATCGGGCAGACCATGATCAATGTGAAGGCCTCCGGGGCCCGGACCCGGATTTCCACGTTCCTGGCCGGCGTCTTCCTGCTGGTGCTGGTGGTGGTCTTCGGCGACGTCGTGGCGCTGATCCCCATGGTCGCGCTGGTGGCGGTCATGATCTTCGTGTCGTGGGCGACCTTTGACTGGCATTCCATCCGCCCCTCCACGCTGCGCCGCATGCCCAAGAGCGAAACCTCGGTCATGCTCATCACCGTGGTGGCCACGGTGTCCTCGCACAACCTGGCCGTGGGCGTGGGAGCCGGAGTGCTCACCGCGATGGTGCTCTTCGCCCGGCGCGTGGCGCACTTCGTCACGGTCAAGCGCACGGTGGATGCCGCGGGCGAAACCGCAACCTACACGGTCAACGGCGAGCTCTTCTTTGCCTCGTCCAACGACCTCTACACCCAGTTCCAGTACGCGCTGGATCCCGAGAACGTGGTCATCGACATGCACGCCTCGCACCTGTGGGACGTTTCCACGCTGGCGGCACTCGACGCCATCACGGCCAAGTACGAGGCCGGCGGTAAGCGGGTGGAGATCGCGGGCTTGAACGAAGCCAGCGCCGCGATGCGCGAACGCCTGGCGGGGCACCTGGGCTAACGCTTCGGCGCCCTTGGGACCTTGACACGGTCCTGCCTCGGCCCCGCCCCGCACGTTTAGACCCGGCCGCGCTGGCACGGATCCCGCGCGCCGCTGTCTTCCGCCCCGATGGCTCCTACGACGCGGCCCGCGTAGTGCGGGTTGGTTCCGGTCCAGGCCGAATGCATGTCAATGGTTTTGCGATATGGGCGGTGCTGGCATGCTAATGGTGTGAGAACGATCCTGACTGAACCACCCCGTACCGCGCTCAGCTGGAAACTCTTGCCGGCATTGTTGCTCTCGGCGTCCGGAGTTCTGCTTTTTGGTGTCGGCAATGACCCGGTGGGTTACGGCCTACTCGCCCTGGCCCTGATCACGGCCGCGATCATCGACTCCGCGCTCGCGCGCCACTTGGCGCTCATTGCGGTGGGACTGGTGATCATCAGCTTGGTCCCGTTGAATGCTGATTTGAGCATCCAGCACATGGTCCTCATGGGTGGTGCACTCGGGTTGGCCGTGCTGGTTCCATGGCTGACCTCACGTTTTGCCTACCGTGAAGAGATCATCAAATTTCCGGTGAACACCGGCCGCAAATGGCCATTGGCCGCCAAGCTGTACCTGATCGGTGTTGTAGCACTTGGCTACCTCATTTTGCCGGTGTACCTGATCAGCACAGGGGTCTACCAAAACTGGCCGGATGCATCGGATCCCATCATCTTTTGGCGGCTCTTCTTGGGCGTGAATGCTGTTGGCATTTGGGATGAGCTGTTCTTTATCTGCACCACCTTCACGCTGCTGCGGCGACACTTTCCGGACTGGCTCGCCAACATCCTGCAGGCGGTGATCTTCTCGTCTTTTCTCTGGGAGATCGGCTACCAGGCCTGGGGTCCGCTGTTGACCTTTCCCTTCGCGCTGTTGCAGGGCTACACCTTCAAGCTGACGAAGTCGCTGACCTACGTCGTCTCAGTGCACCTAATCTTCGACTTCGTTTTGTTCCTCGTATTGGTGCACGCGCACAACCGCGATTGGTTGGCGGTTTTCTTGTACTGAGCCCCGGCTGTCCGGTTCGGTGGACGAGTTCCCCCGAGGATGATCCCGCATCAACACCTGTTCGGAATCGGGGCGGTACGGCGGTAGCGGCCCGTTCGGCAATGATGGCCATGGTCCGGCTAGCGGTGCAGCCCGGCAACCGCAATGTCGAGCTCGACGCCCAAAAACGCCAATGGGTTGAACCGTTGCTGAAGCATGCGGTGTCTTGACGATCTGGCGGGCGGGCCACATCCGGCTCAAGACCAGACTCCGCCGATCCAGCGCCCACAGGTAGCGTGGGAGGGTGTTGTGGAAAGTAGCGATGGCTGCGAAAATCGCAGTCATGATCGGCACGTCAAACACGGGCGCTCGCCAATTGCCTCGCGCCAGGTTCCCGACATGGACCATCACGGTGCCGGAATGCTCTTGGGCCGCTGTCTTGATTTGCTGCGATCCAGCCGAGTTGATAACCAGGAACGATGTCTGGCTTTAGTCGACTGCCATCAAGATCACAGAGAAACCGATGGCGCGGGAATATTTACAGCCTGACACGGCGTGGACATCTTGTCGCGATAGCCCCGGAAGCGTCGCCACACCCAGTGGGCACCGCCCGCTACCGCGAACAGCGCCGCGATTGGAAACAAGCGCGCGGCGCGGTGTTCCCGACCTTGCCCACACCCTCGGAAATACCGGCCGGGCGAACCGCCCGAAAAGCCTTCCACATCCACACCCTGACGCCGCACGGCCGGAGCAGCGATCCACCCCCTCTATATTCACCACAGACAGCGAGGACCGGGAAAATGACAAATACGACCCTGGATGGCATCCACCGGCAGGCTTATATCGACGGACAATTCACCGACGCAAGCGATGCCGCCACCTTTGAGACACTCAACCCTGCAACCGGCAAGGCCATCGCCAACATCTCAGCCTGCGGTCCGGCCGACGTGGACCGTGCCGTCGCTTCCGCCCGCGCGGCTTTTGAATCAGGTGCCTGGAGCACGGCAGACCCCAACGTCCGGAAGAATACCCTGCTCCGCTTCGCGGATCTGATCGAAAAAAACGTGGCGGAATTGGCGGAATTGGAAACACTGGATGCAGGTAAACCGATCACTGATTGCCGGGACTTCGATCTCCCAGACGTGATCAATACGTTGCGTTGGTACGCGGAAGCCATCGACAAGGTTTTCGGCAAAACCTCACCCACGGGGTCGGGGCACCTCGGAATGATCGTCCGCGAACCAATCGGCGTTATCGGGGCAGTACTGCCCTGGAATTTTCCGGCCGCCATGCTGATGTGGAAACTGGCGCCGGCGCTGGCGGCTGGCAACTCCGTAGTGGTCAAGCCGCCGGAACTGGCATCGCTCACTACGCTTCGCATCGCTGAGCTTGCCACCCAAGCGGGATTGCCGGACGGCGTCTTCAACGTCATACCGGGACTCGGCCATGTGGCAGGCAAGGCACTGGGCCTCCACCACGACGTCGACATGATCACTTTCACCGGATCAACGGAAATTGGCCGCGAATTTCTTCGCTACTCCGCCAACAGCAACCTGAAGAACATCGTGCTCGAATGCGGAGGAAAAAACCCGCAAATCATCACCGCCGATAACGGCGACCGCCTTGACCAGATTGCTGCTGACCTGGCCGATTCTGCGTTCTGGAATGCAGGCCAGAACTGTTCAGCGGGGTCACGGATCCTGGTGCACGAATCCCTCAAGGTCCCCTTTGTCGCTGCCCTGGCCCGCGAAGCCTCGGCGCGCAAAGTCGGTGACCCGACGCTGGACGCCACAGTCATCGGGGCGATGATCGAGGAGGACGCCCTGGATCGTGTCTTGGGATTTATCGATCAAGCCAAGACCGCCGGCGCCCGAATCGTCACGGGCGGGAAACGCGTCCTTGAAGAAACCGGTGGCTGGTTCATAGGACCCACGGTCTTGGACGACGTCACCGCCGATATGTCCGTCGCCCGCGAGGAGATCTTTGGCCCGGTCGTCGCCGTTCTTGGTTTCACCGATTTGGATGAAGCGCTTCGTCTGGCAAACGACACAGACTACGGTCTGGCGGCCACGGTCTGGAGCAGAGACATCGACACCGCACTGCGACTGGCGCGAGGAGTGCGGGCCGGAACGGTTGCCGTGAATGGCTACAGCGAGGGTGACATCACGACGCCCTTCGGAGGGTACAAGACCTCTGGTTTCGGTGGGAGAGACAACGGATTGGAAGCGTTCGAACAGTACACACAGATCAAGACCATCTGGATCACCCTGCACTAACGCGGCCAACCAGCGCGCAAGGCCTCCAGCTGATAAGGGCCACGCCACATTGGCAATCCGCGGCTGGCCAAGTCCACAGTCACAGCCTGCGGCTTGCCTGCGTCATCTGTGGCACCGCACGGCATTCTCCCGCCGCTATGCTGGGGTCATGCTTCCCGAGATACCTGATCCCGTAGTAGTCGCGGCGAAAAAATCGTTCACGCGACTCGTCCTGGCGTTCCTGGCCCTGCAGGCCGCCGTAGTCGGCGCCTTGGTCCTCTACGATGCCTTCAAGCACCGGCAAAGGACGAAGCGCCCGAATTTCCCACAGCCCGGGGTATTCGAAGGACGCGTCGCGGATTCGGAGGTGACGATCTACACCTACGGCGAAGACCTCTACGCCGATATGCTGGCCGCCATCCGGGGCGCCAAGACCCGGGTCTTCCTGGAGACGTTCATCTGGAAGTCCGACGACACCGGGAGGCGGTTTAAGGAGGCGCTGGCCGAAGCCGCCGAGCGCGGCGTGGAGGTCTTCGTCGTCTACGACGGATTCGCCAACCTCGTTGTTCCGCAATCTTTCTACCGGTTCCACCCGAAGATCCACGTCTACCGATTCCCGGTCCTGCGCCCGTCCAGGTTGTTCACCCCGCTGCGCAGCACCGGGCTGGACCACCGCAAGCTATTGGTCGTGGACGACGAGACCGGCTTCGTGGGCGGATACAACATCGGGGACCTGTACGCCACCGAATGGCGCGACACCCATGTGCGGATCACTGGTCCCTCCGTGTGGGACCTGCGCCAGGCCTTTGTGGGCGTCTGGAATACCGTGTGCGCAGAGCCGGAGATCCCGCACCACCCCCCGCAGTCGTGGGACCCACATATCCGGACGGTGAACAACATCCCGGCCCACCTGGTGTACCCGATCCGGGGCATCTACTTGGAAGCGATCAACCGCGCGCAGAGCCACGTCTACATCACCACCGCCTACTTCATCCCGGACAAGCAAATCCTGCGCGCCCTGATCGCTGCCAGCAAGAGGGGCGTCGACGTCAGGCTTATCCAGCCGGAAGACTCAAACCACGTCCTTGCGGACTGGCTCTCCCGGGGGTTCTACACATCCTTGCTACGCGAAGGAGTGACCGTCCTGCTCTACCGCAACGCGATGATCCACGCCAAGACCGCCACCATCGACGGCCACTGGTCCACAATCGGCACCGCCAACATCGACCGGCTGAGCCTGACCGGGAACTACGAAACGAACTTGGAGATCCACGACCGGGCATTCGCAGCCGACATGGAAAAGATCTTCGAAATCGACAGCACAAACTGCAGGGAACTGACACTGACTGAGTGGAAGGAACGGAACTTCGCCGCGCCGATCAGCGAAACCATCCTCATCCCGCTGCGCCCGTTCCTCTGATCATCGGCCCAGACCCACGCGAAACTGAAGACGCTGTTCCGCCGAGTCTCCTCGCCGATCTCTGGATACTAGGGGAAAAACGCGGTTGAGTGCCGCTGCCCTGCGGACTTGAGCGGCAGTTGAGCTTCGTTTCCAGGAAGAGACTTCCGAAACCTTGAGTTCGGATACGTTAGCTGATGTTCTGGTGCATAACCGAAATTCCGACAAGAAATCAGGAGATTCGAATGCAGCCTGACCGATTAGATCCGGAAAACTTTTCTACAGCTCACATGCTGGCTGCCCGGTTTGGCAGTCTTATCGGACCATCCAACGAGTTCTATCGTCCAGGCATAATTCGCCAGTTGCTCGATGACCGGGCGGCCCTCGTGCGCAAACCGTCAGGGGATGTTGAAAAGACCGAGCATCCGCGTGCGGCTCTTGAGGCTGTCGCTGCATTTCTGTGGTCCTCTGCCCTGCGCAGCATGGATGCTTCCTCAATAATGGGAATAGTCTGCAATGGGTTTCGAGAGTCAGGGATCGACGCCGTTGAAGTGCTTCCCTATCTAGATGGGTATGTGCGCGTCGTTGATGAGCAAAGCGAACACCAAAGCACGTATGTCCGTGCTGCGGAATTGGCACTGATTGAAGCAGTTCAGATTGCCGCGTTGACCGTTATGGAATATGACGAGGTTTTCCAAGATCGTCTGTCTCCCGGGGATTCTCGCGAAATCTAGAACAGTCGATTCGAGCCATTGGACAGCGACCGAATCCTTCGAGTTCCTTCGCAATGCATGGGATCACCGGAACCAGAAGCTGCATAATTTCGCCTTGGAAACAACCTCTCGAGTTCCCAGTCGCCGGCCTCTACACCTTGTGAACCCTAGATGGACCGGTATCGGTCAATCTCGGGAAACTAGCGCGAACGCCAAGATCGATCGGCCAGCCAGGTATTGCCCGTCCCCGTACGAAAGGAGTTTCCCGTTGGCCTTGGTCAATCTCTCTCAAGCACTGTTTCGGGTCCGGCTGGGAAGTGACGATGGCGGAACATCATGAATCGGGTAGAGCGGATGCCTACCGATCTGTGATCAGGCCTCGATAGGGGCTGTCACCCCGTCGCAACTGCAATCTGTCGTCCGAGCACGGGGATACGCCGTTCGTACGGGTCCGAACCAGCACGCGAAGTCCCTCTCACATGAAATCGATTCCTGCATGCGGGTATGGACTTCGGCTACTCGGACCGGGTGCCAGAGGGAATGTCCCCAACCGAGGTACCGCGCTTAAGGCGAATGGGACCACGAACGTTGTCAGCTTCCACCGGGATACCCTTCTGGGTTGCAACGATCTCGCCGCGGCAAGCCATCTCGGACGCGACACGACGGACCTTGCTCATGTGGTCACGCCAAGCATCCCCCTTACCACTCACGATTCGGGCGACTTCGCTCGGGCAAATCGACGAGTCTATGCGCTTGCGCAGAAGTGCTCGGATGGTCGCAGAAATTCTTTCATTGAAGGCCTGGGGCTCGGGCGCCTCCCACCAAGGTTGGCCGCGCTCACCCAGCGCGATCTTTGCATCATTGACTCGTGCCCGAGCCTCGTTCTCATGGGCCTTGACGGCTCGTCGGGCGGCCATAAGTTCCTCGACGAGTTCCTGGCGAAGTTTCGGAGGGATGGAGGGATCGCTCGCTCTCCACTTTCTCCCATTGATGATGAGGTGGTGTCCGTCCGGGGTGGTGTCCGGTGTTTTGTCGTGTGTCACGATCGGGCTCCCCCTGCTGGCTCATGGGTCTTCGTCTTGGCGTCCTCAACTCATCGAGAGTGTCTCCATGATACTGACGTTGTCCCGGGCCTGGCGCTCAAAAACCAACGAGCCAAAATGGCGCTTTGCGCATTCGTTTGACTCCTTGCTTTCCGAATGCCTAGCCGAAGTACGACCACCGGTCAGGTGTGCCGGGATCCGCGTGCCGGGCCTCAGCCTGTCAGCTGGATGGCCCCGCGATCTTCCGAAGTTCCCGCACGTGTGCGTCGAAGGCGGACCTCCCCGCCCCGGTGAGGGACAACCAAGTGATCTGGCGAGCGTCGCTGCGATCCGAGGATGCTGCTTTGCCAGATGAGACGTAGCCGGCCGTGGCGAGGATCTTCACGTGTTTGGAAAGCGTGGCGTCAGCGACCTCCAGCGCATCTCGCAGCACTGCGAAGTCGAGACGGTCGACCCGACGCAGGAGTCCGCAGATGCGCAACCGCACGGGGGCGTGGATGACGTCATCGAACCTAGCCTCGTTCACGTGCCAACAACTCCACTGCCGACCGATAGGCGACACCGGCCAACCACGTTGTCGTTGCAAACGCGGCCAAGCTAGCCAATGCGACCGGCCACCGCAGACCGAACGAGACGAAGCCGAGTGAGACGCTGAAGAGCGCAAGACAGCTGGCAACGATCCCGCCCAGAGCCCAGCTGGCATGCGCGCCCATAGTGCGAAAGCCAACACCGGTCTCGCGCCTGATTAGGTGTGCCACCACAAGTGCCCCGACGAGAGCCAGCCAGCTGCTGGAGGGCGGGTCATAGTTCTCACCGGGGTTGGTGGTCGCAGCCGTTGAGACCCACCACGCGCCTACGGCTCCGAAAGCGGCCAAGAGTACCCACGGTGTCTGAAGGCTCGCTGCGAGGCGCTTACGGTCGAACGCCAGCGTGTCCAGGGCATTTGCCGCCTCTTCTGGCGACGAACCCCTTAAGTTACTTTCCATAGTGGAAAGAGTAATGGTCACTTGCCACTATGGCAAGTGAATCTGGCGGTGATGGAAAATTTGCGCGCAGTTGCTCCCGTAGGATCAGCCTTCCGTGCAGTCGACTTCGACAATTAGACGGCATGTGCCGTGGAGTCATCGATCCGACCTGCGGTCCGCCGGATTCATTTTCGGCTTTTTCGCGCGAGTTTTGCGATACTGCACTCTGGCAAGCGCAACCCATACGAGCGCCATCACCGTGAAAATGACCCCGGCCCCGAATTCATCAGTGGCAAGCTGCCATACCCCGTACTCCAGAAAATACAGGGCAACGACGAGAGCCCAGAGGTAGCTGTTGGATGCCTTAAGCATGGGTCAATTCTCCACCGGGTACCGCCGAACGAAAATGCTTGCGATCGGAATCCGAGGGCGTGGAGAGGATATCGCCCAAGCGTCTTCACCGAACCCGAGATCTTCTGGCGCAAGAGATCCGCTACGGTAAACCTTCGGTGCTGAAAATCAGGTTCAGGGCTGCATCATCGAGCTCTCAAGCCAGCCGCGCTCCGGCTTGCTCAGCGCTCGCGATGACACCCTGTCCACGGCCAATGGAACCATCACCGTGGTCCCGTCAAACACCGGCTGACCGTCCACGTACCCGGCGTGGCGCACGGTGAAGGACTTGGTGCCGATGCGCACCGCCCCGACCCGAATGAGGATCTCCGGCCGATAGAGAACCGGGCGGAGGTAGTCCACCTGCAGCGAGGCCACGACCAAACCGAATTCGAACCGCCCGGTGTGCGCATCGGGTCGTGACCAACGCAGCCGTGCCTCTTCCATGAGCGTCACGATTCGCGCGTTGTTAACGTGCCCCAGTGCGTCCATGTCCGACCAGCGCAGCTGCAAGGAGAGTTCGAAGGGCTCACCTGTTCCCTGGCCTGCATTTTCGCGTGAGGTTTCTTCATTCATCCCACCATTGCACCAGAGCCGCGCGGAAAGTCCGCTGTTGTTTACGGCACCGGGGGGCCCGGTGTTTCCGGCGCATCGCTAGGATGGGTGGATGCGCCTATGGAGCCTGCACCCCCAATACCTGGACACCAAGGGCCTGCTCGCCTGCTGGCGGGAAACCCTGTTGGCGCAAAAGGTGTTGGACGGAAAGACCACGGGCTACCGGAACCACCCGCAATTACAGCGTTTCCGGGCCACGGAAGATCCACTCGCCGCGGTCGGAAACTACCTCGAGGGCATCGCCCTGGAGGCAGATGCGCGCGGCTACAACTTCAACCGGGCATTGGTTTTGCGTCCGCCTGCCCGCGGCCCGATCCACCTGCTGACGGTCACCGCCGGTCAGGTCGGCTACGAGCGGCAGCACCTGCTGGGCAAGCTGGCGGTGCGCGATCCGGATCGCGAGGCCCTGTTGGCAGCGGCTGATCCGCCCCGGCTGCACCCCGCCTTCGGGGCCGTCCCCGGGGACATCGAGTCCTGGGAACGGCCCGAAGCCGGACGCCGGAGCTAGCCGGCCGGGGTGAAGTCCCGGACCCCGATGTAGTCCGGGCGCGGCTGGTCAGCGCCGAACGGTTCGACCAACGTGTTTTCGACGCTGTTGAACACGATGAAGATGTTTGAGCGCGGGTACGGGCTCACGTTGCCGTTCGAGGCGTGCATGCAATTCGAATCGAACATCACGGCCCCGCCGGCCTTGCCCTCGAGCACGTCAATCCCGTATTCATCGGCGAACCGGGTCAGCGTCTCCTTGTCAGGGGTTCCTGCTCCCTGCATGATGAGGGACTTCTTGTAGTTGTCCTCCGGCGTTTCGCCACCGCAGGAAATGAACTTCTTGTGCGATCCGGGCATGATCATCAACGGCCCGTTGAACGTGTAGTTGTCGGTCAGCGAGATCGAGATGCTCACCGCCCGCGGGTCCGGCATGCCGTCCTCGGCGTGCCAGGTCTCGAAGTCCGAGTGCCAGGAAAATTCCTTGCCCTCGAAGCCAGGCTTGAAGTTCACCCGGGACTGGTGGATATAGACCTCCGAGCCCAGGATCTGCCGGGCCCGGCCCACCACGCGGGGGTCGTTGGCGATCTTCTTGAAGACCTCGCTGGTCCGATGCACGTCGAAGATCGAGCGCACCTCCTGGGACTTCGCCTCGATGATGGTCCGCTCGTCGGCCCTCACCGACGGGTCTTCCGACATCCGGCGCAGTTCCACCCGGAGAACCTCCAACTCCTCGGGGTCCACCAGTTGGTCGATGGCCAGATAGCCCTTGGACTCGAAACCCTGCAGGGTTTGCGCGTCAATGGGTCCATCGGCCGCGGTTCCCCAGGCCACCGGGCCCGGGCGATCAAGCACCGTGTAGTTGCTGCCTGTTCGTGTTGGATACGCATCGTGGTGGCGACGCAATGTCTCCGTCATGTCCGTTCCTCCTCGGTTTTTTAACTTGTCTGCGCCGTACCGCGCAGACACGGATGTGCCGGACCCTTCGGGGCCGGCACATCGCACTGCCCTGCCCCGTGGGGCAGGCAAGTCCACGGGGGGCGAATGGCCCCCCGATGCGGGTCAGGAAGCCGAAACCGCCTCTTCGACGATCAGCGGGTAGACGCCGTTCTCGTCGTGGATCTCGCGGCCCGTCACCGGCGGGTTGAACACGCAGGCCATGCGCAGCTCGGTGGTGGCGCGCACGGTGTGCTTCTCATTGCCGTTGAGCAGGTACATGGTGCCGTCGCCCAACTGGTGCACCTCACCGGTCTCCTCGTTGGTCAGCGTCCCCTCGCCCTGCACGCAGTACACGGCCTCGATGTGGTTGGCATAGTGGAACGTCGAGGTGGTCCCGGCGTAGATCACGGTGTCGTGGAAGGAGAAACCGACGCCCTCCCCCGCAAGCACCATGCGGCGGCTGCGCCAGGTCTCCGACTTGACGTCGCGGTCGGTGTCGTTCAGGTCGTTCAGGTTGGTAACCAGCATGTGTCCTCCAAGGGGATCGATAGTTGTACTCGGCGGCCGTTGCCGGCCATGGAAGTCGGGGGGGGGTGATTAGGCGGAGGCCAGCGCCGGGGTGCCGGCGACGGTGCGCACTGCCGCGGTGAGGATCGCCAGGCCGCGGGCCAGTTCCTCGTCGGTGACGGTCAGCGGCGGCATGAGCTTGACGACCTCGTCATCGGGACCGGAGGTCTCGACCAGCAGGCCGTTCGCAAAGGCCTCGGCGGCGACCTTGGAGGCCGTCTCCAGATCCGGGAAGATGATGCCCACGAGCAGGCCGCGGCCGCGGAGGCCCGCGCCCTCGACGGTGCCGGCGATTTCCTCGAGTCCGCGGTGCAGCGTCTCGATGGTGCCCGCCAGCTGCTGCTGGAACTTGTCGTCGGCCCAGTAGGCGCGCAGCGCGGCGGTGGCGGTGACGAAGGCCGGGTTGTGGCCGCGGAAGGTTCCGTTGTGCTCGCCCGGCTCCCAGACATCCAGTTCCGGACGGAACAGCGTCAACGCCATCGGCAGCCCATAGCCGGAGATCGACTTGGAGACGCATACGATGTCCGGCTCGATCCCGGCTTCCTCGAAGCTGAAGAAGGTGCCGGTGCGGCCGCAGCCGGCCTGGACATCGTCGACGATCAGCAGGATGTCGTGGCGCTTGAGCAGCGCCGCGAGGCTGCGCAGCCATTCGATGCGGGCGGCACGCAGGCCGCCTTCGCCCTGCACGGTTTCGACGATCACGGCGGCCGGCTTGTCCACGCCGGAGCCCGAATCCTCCAGGACCCGCTCGAGCCACATGAAGTCGGCGGTGGTGCCGTCGAAGTAGTCGTCGTAGGGGATCTTGGAGCTGTTGGTCAGCGGGATGCCGGCGCCCTTGCGCTTGAGCGAGTTGCCGGTGACCGACAGCGAGCCCAGGGTCATGCCGTGGAACGCGTTGGTGAAGGAGAGGATGTGCTGGCGCCCGGTGACCTTGCGGGCCAGCTTCAGCGCGGCCTCCACCGTGTTGGTGCCGGTCGGGCCCGGGAACATGACCTTGTAGTCAAGGTGGCGCGGCTTGAGGATCAGTTCCTGGAACGTCACAAGGAACTCTCGCTTGGCCGGGGTCATCATGTCCATCGAGTGGACGACCGCGCCGCTGGAAAGGTAGTCCAGCAACGGCTTGGTCAGCGCGGGGTTGTTGTGCCCGTAGTTCAGGGCGCCGGCACCGGAGAAGAAGTCCAGGTACTCGGTCCCGTCCTCGGAAGTCTGCGTGGCGCCTTTGGCGTGCGTGAACACGACGGGCCAGCTGCGGCAGTAGCTGCGGACTTCGGATTCCAGGGTTTCAAAAATATTGCTCATGGTCTTTCCCTTCAATAGGTATGACAAAGCTGCGGCCGGTCCTCGAAGGAGCTGGCCTCGGTGCGGAGATACTGGTGGTGGTGCGGGCAGGTCGGGCCGCCCGCTGGCCGCAATGGATACGGCGGGGTCAGGAATTGGTGCCGCTAGCGGCTTCCGGCGGCAGCCAGTTCAGGAACCGGTGAATTGGTGCCGTGCCCCAGCGGGCCGATCCTGTACAGGTACTCGGTGTCGTGGTCGTCCGGGTAGAGCTCGGGGGTAAACAACGCCGTCCGGGTCAGTTCGGCACCGTGCCGTTCGGCGAAACGGGTGAACAGCCGGTTGGAAGGCGCGTTGTCATCGGTGACCGTGGTCTCAAGCAGTTCCGCGCCGCTGCGTGTTGCCAATTCGTCGAGCATGGCCGCAGCCAGGCCGCGCTGCTGGAAGTCGGCACCCACGGCGACCTGCCACACCATGAGTGTTCCCGGGTCCTCGGGGCGCAGGTAGCCGGTGACGAAGCCGGCCGGGGCACCGTCGATTTCGGCGATGAGCGACGTCTCGGCGAAGTCGCGGGCCCAGAGCAGGTACGCGTACGAGGTGTTCACGTCCAGCACTTGGCTGTCATGGGCCATCTGCCACAGGGCTCGGCCGTCGGATACTGCTGGTTGGCGGAATGTTGCCTCGGACAATGTGTTTTCGAGTTCTTCAACCATCCATTCCAACGTAGCCATATGTCAGCAGATCTCAACCCCGCGCCCGGGGATTTGACAAGAATCGACCAATGCCGGAGCTGCCCGCCCATTCGGGGGCATCCCAAGGGCGACTAAGGAAGCGCCGGGGTCGGGCGGGGCCAAAAAACCGGCCGAAATTCCGTTACCATTTTGTTATATTACGTGCCCCTATTGTGCATCCGGTCACGCCCAAATATGTTCGCAATGGCCATCGGAGCAACGAAATCGACGCCCCCGGGCACCTCAAGTCGACTCCCGAGCCCACATTGGCTACGTCGCGGGAAACTCGATGATCTCGCTGCGGATCAGGAACCTCTTGCCCTCGGGCGCTTCCACGGAGAACCCCGAGCCTCGTCCGGGAACCACGTCGATGGTCAGTTTGGTGTGCTTCCAGTACTCGAACTGCTCCCGGCTCATCCAGAAGTCCAGGCTCCCCAGCGGGTTGCCCGCATCGTCCGGCAGCGCGAAGGTCCCCAGCAGGATGTCCGAATCGCCGGTCTTGAACTCACCTGCCGGGAAGCACATGGGCGAGGACCCGTCGCAACAGCCCCCGGACTGGTGGAACATCAGCGGCCCGTGCCGGTTCCAGAGCTTGCGCAACAAGTCCGCGGCCTCCTGCCCGAGCGCCACCCGCGAAAATTCCTCGCCGGCCATCGCCGGCGCCGACTCGATGACGTTTTCCATGCTCGTGCTCCCTTGTGCTTGTGGGTGTTTCCAATGGCAGATACCACCGCCCGGCACCGTCTTGGGGGATCGGTGCCGGGCGGGAGGTGTGGAACGGTTCGTGCGCTGGCCCTGCCCTGGTTCCACGGGGCAGAAGGGGGCTATGGCCCCCGCTACTTGTTGACGTAGTCGATGACCACGCGGCCATCGATCTTGGCGTGCTTCATTTCGTCGAAGACCGCGTTGACGTCCTCAAGCGGGCGGGTGTGGAAGGTGGGCTTGATCTTGCCGCGGGCGTAGAACTCCAGCGCCTCGTCCATGTCCTGCCGGGTGCCGACGATTGATCCGCGGATGGTCAGGCCCTTGAGCACGATGTCGAAGATCGGTGCCGGGAAGTCCCCCGGCGGCAGGCCATTGAACACGATGGTTCCGCCGCGCCGGGTCATGCCGATGGCTTGGCCGAATGCCGCCGGGTGCACCGCGGTGACGAGCACCCCGTGGGCGCCGCCGGTGGCCGCCTGGATGGCCTCGGCCGGGTCTTGCGCGAACGCGTTGACGGTGACCTCGGCGCCGTGGCTGCGGGCCAGGGCCAGTTTTTCCTCGGCGACGTCTACCGCGGCGACCCGCATGCCCATGGCGACCGCGTACTGCACTGCGATGTGCCCGAGCCCGCCGATGCCGGAGATGACGACCCACTGGCCGGGCTTCACTTCCGTCTGCTTCAGGCCCTTGTAGACGGTCACGCCGGCGCAGAGCACCGGGGCGATCTCGTACGGGTCCGAACCCTCGGGGATGTGTGCGGCGAACTTCGCATCCACCAGCATGTATTCGCCGAAGGAACCGTTGAGAGAGTATCCGCCGTTCTGCTGCGACTCGCAGAGGGTTTCCCAGCCGGTGCCGCAGTACTCGCAGCTGCCGCAGGCGCTGGCGAGCCAGGCGTTGCCGACCAGGTCGCCGACCTTGACCTCGGTGACGCCTTCGCCGATCTTCACGACGTTGCCGACGCCCTCGTGTCCGGGGACCAGCGGGAGGATCGGCTTGATGGGCCAGTCGCCCTCGGCGGCGTGGAGGTCGGTGTGGCAAACGCCGGAAGCGATGACCTTGACCAGCGCCTGGCCAGGGCCTGGCTCGGGGATCTCGGTGGTTCCAACGGTGAGTTCGTCGCCGAAGTTCTCGACTATGGCTGCGCGCATGGTGCTCATCAGTATTTCCTTGTCATTGGTTGATGGCGCGGGGACAGGGGGTTCGTGCACCGGAAGGTGACTGGCCCCTGATCACGCGCCACCGAAGCAGGGCGGAAAGCGGGTGGTGCTCACGTGCGGGGGTGGTGCGCATTGGAGGGGTCGGCGGTCTTCCGGCCGCCGACCCCAGGGCGGTTTAGAAGAAGCCCAGCTTGTCCTCCGAGTAGGAGACCAGCAGGTTCTTGGTCTGCTGGTAGTGGTCCAGCATCATCTTGTGGTTTTCGCGTCCGATGCCCGAGGACTTGTAGCCGCCGAACGCCGAGTGCGCCGGGTAGGCGTGGTACTGGTTGACCCAGACGCGGCCGGCCTGGATGTCACGCCCGGCGCGGTAGGCGGTGTTGCCGTTGCGGCTCCACACCCCCGAGCCCAGCCCGTAGAGGGTGTCGTTGGCGATCTCGATGGCGTCCTCGTAGCCGGAGAACTTCGCGACCGAGACGACGGGGCCGAAGATCTCCTCCTGGAAGATGCGCATCTTGTTGTGGCCCTCGAAGATGGTCGGCTGCACGTAGTAGCCGCCGGACAGGTCGCCCTCGAGCTCCGCGCGCCCGCCGCCGGTGAGCACCTTGGCGCCCTCGGCCTTGCCGATGTCCAGGTAGGAGAGGATCTTCTCCAGCTGGTCGTTGGAAGCCTGCGCGCCCATCATGGTCTCGGTGTCCAGCGGGTTGCCCTGCTTGATGGCCTTCGTGCGCTCCACGACGTCGGCCATGAAGGAGTCGTAGATGGATTCCTGGACCAAGGCGCGCGAGGGGCAGGTGCAGACCTCGCCCTGGTTCAGCGCGAACATGGTGAAGCCTTCCTTGGCCTTGTCGTAGAACGCGTCGTCCTTGGCCGCGACATCCTCGAAGAAGATGTTCGGGGACTTGCCGCCCAATTCCAGGGTGACCGGGATCAGGTTTTCCGAGGCGTACTGCATGATCAGCCGGCCGGTGGTGGTCTCCCCGGTGAACGCGATCTTGCGGATGCGCTTGTTGGAGGCCAGCGGCTTGCCGGCCTCGACGCCGAAGCCGTTGACGACGTTCAGCACGCCGGCCGGGAGCAGGTCCCCGATCACTTCCATGAGCACCAGGATCGAGACAGGGGTCTGCTCGGCGGGCTTCAGGACAATGGCGTTGCCCGCCGCCAAGGCCGGGGCCAGCTTCCACACGGCCATGAGGATCGGGAAGTTCCAGGGGATGATCTGCCCGACCACACCGAGCGGCTCGTGGAAGTGGTAGGCGGTGGTGTGCTCGTCGATCTGCGAGAGGCCGCCCTCCTGGGCGCGGATGGCGCCGGCGAAGTAGCGGAAGTGGTCGACGGCTAGCGGCAGGTCGGCGTTGATGGTCTCGCGCACCGCCTTGCCGTTGTCCCAGGTCTCGGCGACCGCAAGCATCTCGAGGTTTTCCTCGATGCGGTCCGCGATCTTGTTCAGGATCACGGCGCGTGCCGCCGGGCTGGTCTTGCCCCAGGGGCCGGCTGCGGCCTCGGCCGCGTCGAGTGCCGCCTCGATGTCCTCGGCGGTGCCGCGGCCGACCTCGCAGAAGCCCTTGCCGGTGACCGGGGTGATGTTCTCGAAGTACTCGCCCTTGATCGGGGCGACCCACTGGCCTCCGATGTAGTGCTCGTAGCGGGACTTGAACTGGACCAGTGAACCTTCGGTGTTGGGGTTGGCGTAGACCGTCATGACGACTCCTTGCAATCGGTGGTGTGGTGCTGTTCTGAATGTGAGCCTACTCACACCAACGTTGCGGCAACGTTGCATCAGTCCCTTCCACGGCGCCGGGCACCTCCGAACTATCCCCGGCACCCGTCATGTGCCGGCAATCCACGTTGCACCATGACCCGTTTCGCCCGCCGCCACAGTTGCCCGCGTCCACTCTCCCCCACATTTCCCCGTTCCGGCAGCGGCCCGGGTCGTGGGCGGAGCACACTCGAGCGCATGAGGACTTCCGCTGCACCGATCCCCCCGAGGGGGCATGCGCGCACCGACACCGCGATCCGCCACCTCGCCGACGCGGTGGCCCGGTTGCGTGCCGCGCAGCGGGAGCTCGACGGGCTGGAGCCGGACGCGGCATCCGCCGCACTGTTGCTGGGCCTGCTGGAACAGGGGAACCGGGCGATCGCCTACGAGCAGCTGCGCACCGCCTTCCGAGCCGATGCGAACCAGGTGCACCGGCTGGACCCGGACACCGCGGCCGCCATCGACGCGCTGGCCGCTGACCCCGGCGCCCTGGCCGAGGGCAACGCGGAAGTTCCTCCTGAACGGATATGCCCGGGGATGGCACCGCACCGCGACACCGCCTCCTGGCTGCAGGCGCACCTGCACATCTCGGCCACCGAAGCCCGCCGCCGGATCACCGGCGGTCGTTTGCTCGTCGCACCGGCACCCACCCCGCCGGAGTCTCCCAACCATGGCCAGGACCTCCGGTCGCCAGATGAACCCGCAGCACGCGTGTCGGCGCCCCTGTTCCCGCTGCTGGCCGGGGCCGCGGCCGACGGGTCCGCCGACGTGGGCACCCTGGCGCAACTGGCCGGGCGGCTGGAGTCGATGCAGCCGCGCATCGCCGAACGACCCGACGCGGCGAACCTGAACACCGCCATCGAAGAATCCCTGGTCCACGAGGCCCGCACCCGGGAGCCGAGGCACTCCCACAAGGCCCTCGCCGACTGGGGCACCTATCTGGCGGAGAACGGCGCCCCGATCACCGACGAGGAGATCCTGGCCAAGCGCGGCATGGTTTACCGCGGTTACCGCGACGGCTGCGACGAGTACCTGTTGCGCTGCGACCCCATCGACTCCGAAACGATCCTCGCCTTCGCCGAGGCCTGGACCAACCCGCGCTCAGACAAGCTCCCGCCCGCCTCCGCCTCGACCGGCGGTCTCGCCATCGATCCCGGCACCGGCACCACGGGCGCCAGCGGCCCGGGTCCCGACGCAGCGCAGGTCTCCGACGCCGCCGCTCCGGTCGGCATGCCCGCGCCCGAGTGGGCAGTGGCCCCGGGCACGAGCCCGGACCTGGTCCCGCGAAGCGAATGGGCGTGCGGGCCCCCCGCCACCGCCGAGGGCACGAATGCTGCGAACCCCACCGCCAAACCCTGGGACACCTCGACGTGGTGGGAGGCCCGCGACCCGCGCACCGCCCCCCAACTGCTGTTGGACGGGGTAATCGCCGCCATCAGCGGCACCCTGAACGGCACCGGTGTCCCTGAATCCGGGGGCCTGCGCGTGAAGGTCGGGGTGCTGATCGGCTACCGCGCCCTGCTGGGCCAATGCGAGGACGCCGGGATCACCGACCACGGCCGCCCGATCTCCGCCGCGAGCATCCGCCGGCTCGCCTGCAACGGCGACATCCTCCCCGCGGTGCTCGGCACCGAGGGGGAGATCCTGGATCTGGGACGGGAGGCGCGCAGCTTCTCCCCGGCGCAGCGCAAGGCCCTGGCCATCCGCGACCGCGGCTGCGTGGTCCCCGGCTGCCACCGTCCTGCCGCAACCACCGAGGCCCACCACGTGAAGCCCTGGCAGGAGGGCGGGCCCACCAGTGTGGACAATGGATGTCTGACCTGCGCATTTCATCATCTGCAGGTCCATTCCGGACTGATCACCCTAAAAATGGTCAACGGGATCCCGTACGTCATTGCCCGGGCCGGGCAGCCCCGCGGCGACCCGGAACGAAACCTGTACTGGCACCCCGAACTGCGCACCGCCGGCTACACCCCGCCGATGTTCACCGACTAAGAACGGGTTTCGAGCCGTTCAAGCGCGGCAACCACCATGGCCCGGCGGGGCGAGCGGGCGGGCAGCACCTGCAACGTGGTTCCGAGGACCTCCTCGTCGTCCTGCACCTCGGGCAGCTCCAGGAAGCGAAGAAGTTGCGCATCGGTGCCATCCTGCAGCATCCCCTGCCTCAGGGCGGCAAAGACCTCGTCTCGGATCACTTCGATGCCCGGGGCCTGCGAGCGCGGGAGGACCGGACCCGCAAAATGGGCCAACGCTGCGTCGAGGTCACCGCCTTCTATGGCAAGCAGCACCTCCCGGGCGTCGCTTTGCGGCGTACTCCCGAGCCGATACGGGCGAGAAAGGGGTACCAGCAGTGGATCGAATTCCGCCAGGACCTTGCGCAATCTGACCATTTCCGCCCGGAGCGTTCCCACATCGGCGGCATCGGGATTGAGATGCAGCAACTCGACCAATTCCTCGCCGGTTAGCCCGCGGGGATGCCAACTCAGCAACGCGAGCAGTTCCGCGTGCCTGGTACTTAGATCAATGACCTTGTCGCCGCGGTGCAGCTCCGCTCCGGCGCCGGAGGTCAGCCGAAGCATTGACCTCGATACCGGTTCGGATTTCACTCGGGAGGCTGAAGGAACAATAAAGGACCTTTGCGACGGTTCGACTTTTTCCTGGTACCAGCGCAACTCGGACTCGGCCGCCGCCACCGCCGCTTTCAGGAGTGCCAGTGAATGTGCGGCGACGGCTTCCTCGCCGCCGGTAATGTCCACGACGCCGAGTATTTCCCCGGTGCCCGGCGCATGGATGGGGACAGCTGTGCAGCTCCAGCGTTGGGCAATGGGATCGAAGTGTTCCGCACCTGAAACCTGCACTCCGCCTCGGGTGGCAAGCGCCGTGCCCGGAGCCGAGGTACCCACTGTGCGTTCGGACCAATCGGCGCCGGGCACAAAAGCCATGGATTCGGCGTCCTGCAAGGCCTGGCTGTCTCCTTTGACCCAGAGCAGGCGTCCCGTGGGATCCCCGATGGCCAGGATCAACCCGGTCTCCCGTGCCGGTTCGAGCAGGAGCCGGTCAAAAACCGGAAGAACAAGCCGCAACGGCGAGGTGCTCCGCAATTCACGCAGGGCATCGTCGCTGAGCACCGTATGGGCGTTGGATTCGGCCTTGCCCTTGTATTCCAGGGACCGCAGCCATGATTCGCGAACAACGTCGCGCAATTTCCAAGCCACGTGGTCGAGCGCCCCGATTCCCAGCGTCTCGTGGGCCGCCAGCGCACTGCGCTGCAGTGCCGGGGATGCCGGAGAATTGAGACGCATTTTTCACCTTCCGGGGAACAAGGAGCCAAGGCGTGGAGTACCGACTGACACCCAGTGTGATCCCCTTCACCATGCGCTCCCCAGCTTAGGTGAGATTCCTGGTCAGCTGAACCCCAAATGCACCCACGACGGTCACCACATTCCCGGTGCAAGCGCAGGGATCCCGCAACCCTTGCCCCGACCCCCATGGCCCGAGCATTATGGGTTCGTGACGGTTTCGCACTTCACGCCCATGCACCCCCTTTCCCCCAAGCAAAGGAGCCGGCCCCATGGCCCGCATGATTTTCGTCAATCTTCCCACCAAGGACCTCACTGCCTCGGATGCGTTTTATGCCGGGCTGGGATTTGAAAAGAACACCGACTTTTCCAACGACGTGGCCTCCGCCTGGATGATCACCGAGACCATTTGGGTCATGGTGCTCACCGAGGAGTTCTACTCCTCGTTCCTGCGCAACGGAGACAAACCCACCTACGGCGCCGGCCCGCGCGAGGTGCTCAATGCCATCAGCGGGGAAACCCGTGAGGAAGTCGACGAGTACGCACGCCGCGCACTTGAACATGGCGGAACCATCTACCGCGAGGCGGCGGAGGAGTTCCCGGGCATGTACTCGGTGGCCTTCCTGGATCCCGACGGCCACGAGTGGGAAGTGGGCTGGATGGACATGTCATCGGCCCCCGGGGCCTAAGGAACCTGAAAAGAAGAGGCAGTCGTTCCTTGCGCTCCATAGGTCGCAAGGAACGACTGCCTCGTGGTTTCCGGTGCAGGGGCCGTCAGGGTCACCCCGTGCAGGCCTCGTTGGAACAACCTGCATCGCGTGGTGCCCAATGGGCCTCGTTCTCGCCCTTGTCCTCCCACACGACATGGCGATGCTGCCCGCATCGTTCGCAGGAAGGCGCCAAGTAGGTGGCGCGCTCGGCATCCGTGTACAACTTGTAGTCACCCATGTTTTTCTCCCTTGAACCTTGCGGAACTAAAGTGCAATCACTCTACGCCCGAAGGGGAGGGGAACTCTAGGATGCCGGGTGGTGGCGCTTGAACTTGCGGTAGTGGTTTACCGTGCTCACCAGGATGTAGAACCAGCGGCGGGGATTGGTTTCCTTCTTGTAGTACAGCGGGTGGCTATAGCGCTTGGCCGATATGAGTTCCTCGACCCCGTTCTTCATGTCGCCCGGAAGGTAGCGACGCAAAAGGCGCAGCGGGAGGATGTTGTAGAGGTGGAAGTTCTCCGCGACCTCTAGTTCCGCTCCCCCGGATAATCCGCCGCGCAGGTATTCCTCGACGTAGAAGCGCGTCACGTTGTGGCCGGCAGCGGTGATATAGAAGTGGTTGCGGCCCAGGCGCGGGTTCAGTTCGAAGAACTTGTAGGTCCCGTCGCGCGGGTCCAGCTTCATGTCGAACATGGAGAAGCCGGTCCAGCCGAGGGCGTCGAGCAACCGGGACCCTTCGGCAACAGCCGTCTCGTTGGGCTGAGTGACAATGGCAGCGGAGTTTCCCAGCGCGCCTGGGGCATGCTCCTCGACGATGACCCGCCCGCAGGAGACAAATCGGACCTTGCCGCTTCGGTCGCTGAAGAACGTGGCCAGGTGCATGCCGCTGTCATCGCCCGGGATCAGGTCCTGGATGACCAAGGTGCCGGCGTACCCGGCGTTGGAGGCGCTGGCGATGAGCTCAGTCAATTCCGCCAGCGATGCGACGGTGTGGACCTTCTTCTTGCCCGCGAACTCCAGTGCACCCCAGGCCACTCCGTCCGAGGGCTTTACGATGGCCGGGAACGGCACCCCCTCGGCGGCAAGCTCCGCCTCAAGAGCCGCCGGATCCGCGGATGCACCGGCACAGTCGTGGACCACCGTGGCCGGGTAGCTGACGCCAAGGTCGCGGCAAAGTTCGTAGAAAGCATCCTTTTCCGTGGCCCGGTCCAACTCCGCATTGCCCACATAGGGGATGGTGAACCATTCGGCGAGCTCTTGGGCATGGGTGGCGATGAAGCGGATGTGCTGGTCGGCGGCACCCAGGAGCAACAGCGGCCGCTTGGCACCGTTGGTGCCGCCGAATTCGCGTCCCAGCCCGGACACGAAGGCGGCGAACGCCGCCGGATCGTCCTGCCGGGCGAAGGGCCGTGGCACCAGGACCCGCGAGTGCTCGGTAATGCCGGTCATCACCGAGGGGACGACCACCGAAAGCACGTCGTACTGCTCGTGGAACTCGCGCGCCAACGAGTACGCGCCGATGTCACCGCCCAAAATGACAGGGACGAAGGGCTGGTTCTCGTTGATTTGCATGATCCAAAACTATCAACCCGGCACAAATCGGATACCCCACGGGGGTACTTGACTTAATACCCTCAGGGGGTATTGTTTGGGGTATGGAAAACATCACCCTTCCGATCGACGAGCATGTCGGCCACGGATACACAGCCAACAAGGAAGCGCTGCTGAAGCGCCTCAACCGCATCGAGGGCCAGGTCCGCGGCGTCAATCGGATGGTCAATGAAGACAAGTACTGCATTGACATCCTCACGCAGATCTCCGCCATCAACGCTGCCCTGCACAAGGTCAGCCTCGGCCTAGTCGAAGAACACGTCTCCCATTGCGTCGTGAACGCCGCAGCGCAGAGCATCGAAACCGGCGACCAGTCCTTTGTGGACGAGAAGGTCGCGGAGGTCACCACGGCCATTGGCCGACTGCTGCGCTAAGGGGGCACACGCGATCCCTGAATTCCACACACCCAAGAAACCACTCCCCAGGAGAAAACATGAGCGATACATCTAACGGCGGTTGCTGCGGCGGGAGCTGCGGATGCAACTCGAATGAAGGACTCACCATCACCACGCGACCGGAGGACATCATGAGCCAGAACAACATCACCCTAAAGATCGACGGCATGACCTGCGGCCACTGCGTCGCATCCGTCACCGAGGAACTGCGCGAAGTTGAAGGCGTCACCAATGTAGAGGTCTTCCTCTCCGCAGGAGGCACCTCGACCGCCAACGTCACCACCAACTCACAGGTGGATAACGCAGTGCTGACCCAGGCAGTGCAGGAGGCCGGCTACACCGTCGTCTCCACAGACGCCTAGGCCCACTCCCGATTGCCAACGCACGGGGCGAGCACCCAGATGCACGGGCCATCGCCCGCCCCAGGAACGGAAAAGATGAGCAACGAAACAACCTTCCCCGCCAACCAACGCATCATAGAACTAGATATCCAGGGCATGACCTGCGCATCGTGCGTGGGACGGGTTGAGCGCAAGCTCGGCAAGATCGACGGCGTCGAGGCCCTGGTGAACCTGCCGCTGGAATCGGCGCGGATCACGGTCCCGGAATCCATCAGCGACGAGCAGATCATTGCGACCGTGGAGTCAGCCGGATACCAGGCCAGCCTGAAGGCCGACCGCTATGCCGCCGCGCCTTCCCAGGCGCAGTCGGCTTCCATCGGCACTGTCGAACCGCCCAAGGCCCCGCGCACGGACCACATCACCGGGCACGGCGGAAACGACCTGAAGAAGCGACTGGTTGGTGCCGCGATCTTCACGGTTCCGTTGTTCATCATTTCCATGATCCCTGCGGCGCAGTTCCCCCACTGGGGTTGGGTCGCGGTGGTTCTGGCCACGCCCGTAGTCTTCTGGTCGGCCTGGCCGTTCCACCGCGCCGCCGCGATCAATGCGCGGCACCTGGCCTCCACGATGGACACGCTGGTGTCGATCGGGGTGCTCGCCGCGTACTTCTTCTCCCTGTGGCAATTGGCGGTTGACCCGATGCTGACCGCCCACATCGGCATGCCGATGAGCGAACACGCCCTGTACTTCGAGACCGCAGGCGTCGTGGCGACGTTCCTGCTTTTGGGACGCTTTCTGGAGGCGCGCGCCAAGTCGAAGGCCGGGGACGCACTGAAGACGCTGCTGGACCTCGGCGCGAAGGAAGCCGTCGTGCTGCGCGATGGTGTCGAAACGAAGATCCCCGCCGCCGAACTGGTGCCCGGCGACGAGTTCGTGGTGCGCCCGGGTGAAAAGATCGCCACCGACGGCTTCGTGGTCACCGGCCACTCCGCCGTGGACACGGCACTGGTCACCGGAGAATCGGTGCCTGTCGAGGTCGGACCGGAAGACACCGTCACCGGCGCCACCATCAACACTTCCGGCCGCCTGCTGGTGCGCGCCACCCGGGTCGGCAAGGACACCACCCTGGCCCAGATGGGCCGACTGGTTTCCCAGGCGCAGACCGGCAAGGCCCCCATCGCCCGGCTCGCCGATAGGATCTCCGCCGTCTTCGTTCCGATCGTGCTGGCCATTGCTGTGCTGACCTTCGTGTTGTGGCTGGTATTCACCGGGGATATCAACGCCGCGGTTGCCGCCTCAGTCGCGGTGCTGGTCATCGCCTGCCCCTGCGCGCTGGGCCTGGCTACCCCCATCGGCCTGCTGGTGGGGTCCGGACGCGGGGCCCAACTGGGCATCTTGATCCGCGGACCACAGGTCTTGGAGGACACCCGCAAGATCGACACCGTATTGCTGGACAAGACCGGAACCATCACCGAGGGCAACCTCGCGGTCACTTCCACCGTCCCGGCCGCCGGTTTCGATGCCGCCACGCTGCTGGCCCTGGCCGGCGCCGCGGAATCGGGTTCAGAGCACCCCATTGCCCACGCCATCGTTGCGGCGGCGCGTGCAGAGGCACCGTTGGCAGAGGCCACAGCGTTCACCTCCGCCCCCGGTGGCGGGGTCAAGGCCCGCATTGGAGACCGGACCGTGGTTGCGGGACGGTCGAGCTGGATGCGGGAAAACGGAGTCCAGCTCAACGAGTCAGACCACCTGAGACTGCGCGAGGCCCAGCAAACCGGTGCCACCGCCATCATGATCGGTGTCGACGGCGCCTTCGCCGGACTGGTCAACCTCTCCGACACCATCAAGGAGTCCTCCGAGGCGGCGATTGCCCGGCTGAAGGAACTGGGACTGCGCCCGGTGCTGTTGACCGGCGACAATGCCGCAGTGGCCGCGCAGGTTGCATCCCGGGTCGGCATTGCCGAGGCCGATGTCTTTGCCGATGTCTTCCCCGAGGGCAAGGCCCAGGCCGTGCGCAAGCTGCAGGCCGAGGGCCGGGTCGTTGCCATGGTCGGCGACGGGGTCAACGACGCTCCGGCACTCGCCCAGGCGGACCTCGGGATCGCCATGGGATCGGGAACCGACGTCGCCATCGAGGCTGCGGATCTGACCATCATGGGCAATGACCTCAACCAGGTGGCCCAGTCCATCGAGCTGTCCCGCAAGACGCTGGGCACCATCAAGATGAACCTGTTCTGGGCCTTCGTCTACAACACCGCCGGCATCCCGGTGGCGGCACTCGGGTTCCTGAACCCGATGATTGCCGGGGCCGCCATGGCCGCCAGCTCCGTGCTGGTGGTCGCCAACTCACTGCGACTGCGCAGCTTCGGGCGCAAGTAGCAACGCCCGAGCCACGACGAGGCCGGTGTGTGGCGGCAGCTTCCCGACTGGGGCACTGCGGCTGCACACCGGCCTTGCGTGTTGGCCGCGCAGGCTACCGGCTGCGCAATTCGTCGGCCCGTACCAGCAGCACGCCGCCGACGATCAACAGTCCTCCGAGCAACTGGACTCCTGCGGGCAGCTCACCCAGCAGAAGCCACGCCCACAGCACGGCGAAAAGCACCTCGGTGAGCGAGATGAAGGAAGCAAGCTTCGAGCCCAGTGTCCGGGCTGCCATGATGCCGGTGACATAGGCGATGACCGTGGAGAACAGCACCAGTCCCCCCAGTGCCACCCACCACTGGGTTTCCCAGCTGGCCAGTTTCACGGGCACGAACCTCACCTGCATGTCCAGCAGGCCGACCACACCCAGAATTCCCATGGCCGCTGCCCCCACAAGCAGCCCGCCGGTGGCCAGCACGATCGGCGGCAGTGCGCCATCGACTCGGGCGCTGACGAAGAAGTAGACCGTCAAACCTACGGCAGCACCCAGTCCCCAGAGCACCCCAATCGGGTCCACGCGCGTCTCACCCGCCAGATTCAGGACGGCGACCAGGCCGGCGAGGGCAAGGAGCGCGCCACCGATCGTCATGGCCTTGGGAGTCCTGCGGTGGCGAACCCACAGAAAGAGCACGATCAGCACGGGGGCCAGGTACTCCAGCAGCAGCGCCACTCCCACATCGAGTCTTTCGACGGCCAGGAAATAGCAGAATTGGCAGGCGCCGACGCCGAACAGCCCAAAGAGCAGGATCGACTTCCAGTTGCGGGCCAGCAGCGACCACTTGCCACGCATGATCAGCAGCGTGGGAACCAGCAACACCAGTGCTGCGCCCGCCATGCGCAACGTCACCGCCGCGGCGGGACTCCAACCCGCCTCCAGCAGCGACTTGGCGAACGAACCAGATAGGCCGAAGACCGCCGATGAAAACAGCGCAATGCCCACGCCGCCCAGGCGTGGGCGCGAGGACGACACCGGGACTGCAAGGGGTGACAGCTGTGCCAACTGTGTGGGGATTTCTTCTCTTGGCACGGCGATACGCTCCTTGGCAAAGTCGGCCCGACGCGCGAAGGGGGCTTGTGGCCGCAACGACTGTCAGGAGTAAAATTATGTATGATCATGACACTAGATCCACGGGGGTTTCCCCGTCAATCCACAGTGCACCACAGGAGTCACATTGATCTTTGCCCCTGACACAGAGGTTGCCCTGGGCACTGTCGTTGCCCTCATCAACTCATCAGTCCAAGCTTCCGACGGGCTGCTCACGCGTGCCGACCTCAACGAGTTCCTCAACGAGCAGGGGTTCACCGGCTCCCGGACCCACAATGACGCGGAGCTGCGCTCGGTACGCCAACTGCGCTCCCAGCTGCGCGAGCTGTGGTCCGCCTCCGAGGAGGAGGCCGTGGACAGGGTCAACAACATCCTGCGCAACGCCCGCGCCCTGCCGCAATTGGTCAAGCACGACGGGTGGGAATACCACATCCACGCCACCACGCCGGAGGCGCCACTGAGCGAGCGCATGGCGGTGGAAGCCGCCATGGCCCTGGTGGATGTGTTGCGTTCGGGCGAATTGTCGCGCTTGCGGGCCTGTGCGGCCGAGGACTGCGAGGCGGTGCTGTTGGACCTCTCGAGGAATCGTTCGAAGCGCTATTGCGACACCGGCAACTGTGCCAACCGGGAGCACGTGCGCGCATACCGCCAGCGAAAATCCGAGCAAAAACCCGGGCTCTGAACATACACTGGAGCCAGGGCCGAAAGTGTATTAGGCCCGCCGATCGGAGGAGCCACCGTGAACAGCGAAGAAGCCCCGCAACCACACGCCGCTGACGAGTACGAAGTCGACCTTGAGAAGTCCCATGACGGCCCGGCAAGAGCCGCCGCCCGCTGGGCCGCCGCGCTGGTCAACGGCTTCTTCGGCGGAGCCGGATCCGACGCAGTCGGTGCTGCCGTCGTCGTCCACCGGATCGACAACAACGCCGAAGTGCTGCGCATCAATGCAGGCAGCATCGAGGATGCCGAGTCAATGGTGGCGATGGTCCGCTCGGACCTCGAGGAGCTGGACCACGACGAATTCCTGGATCGCTGGGGCGGGCGCGACGGCGCCGAGCCCGCGCACTAGCCCGTCAGCAGCACAAGCCATGCCGTGGAGGCAACCACCTGGCCTCCACGGATCTATCCTGCGGGAAAGCCTGTCGGCGCCTGGACCTGTGCTCGGAGCCCTTGATCATCGGGACAAACACCAAGAGACCAAGCGCGAAAATGAAGGCGCCCGACAGCGCCGCTGTGCGGAAGCGATGTACGTCCGGTCGCCGTGAGGGACTGGGAAGAAGCCTTGTTGCAACAAGGTTGCCAAGAAATCGACGCCCGCACTTTCTTCACCGCCACCGCTAACGCCGGTTAACCAACGATGCCGCCCGGGATTCCCGGGCGGCATCGTCCAAAAGCGTGGTTTATCTAGTTCTTCTTCTTGGGCTTCGCGTCCGGGGTTTCCGACGAGCGGTTGACTCCGGATCCGGTTCCCATTTCCTCGGGGTTTTCCTTGCCCGCCATGGTCATCACGGAAATAATCAACAAGCACGCGACGAAGGCGACGCCAAAGGCCACAAGCCCGATGTCGATACGCAACGGGTTATCCGAGCCACCGGTTGACGAAATGGTGGCAATGACGCCGGCAACGATGCCCATGACCAAGGAGAAGGAAAGGGGTGCCTTGATGCTCTGCTGCCAAGATTTTTTCTCGGCTGGGGTGTTGCCCACGAAAGGCCCTCCTACAGGTTTTTGGTTCAACATTTATTCTAGCTCCAAAGCCCGGTCTCGGGTTCCTTCGCGGCATGGCGCAGGCCGAAGGCCGAGATCAGTACGAACACCGCCAGGATAATGGCGCCACCGCCTGCCAGGCCGAGCAATCCGTGGGCGTCCAGGTGCAGACCCATCAGCAGCGACGCCCCCGCGCCCAGGGACACGAAGCCGGTGACCAGCTGATCCTTGAACGGGACGAACTCGGCGCGGTGCCGAATGAAGACCACGATTTCCAGTGCGCCGGCGAGGATCCACGCGGCGGCCCCGGCGATCGCGACCACAAGGGTCTCGGGACGGAACGCCATGACCAGGCCCGCGAGGATCATGGCCACCGCGGAACCCGCATAGAGCCCGCGCACGGACTTCGGGGCGCTCGGGACGCTGGCATAGTCCCAGAGGAACTTTGCGCTGATCACCATGAAGGCAGCCAACGAGTAGGCCAGCACCTGGCTGTTGGCGGCGGGCCAGAATATGGACACGAGCGCAAAACCGGCGGCCGTCGCGGCGCGCCCCATCACTGGGGTGGCTACTTCGGCGGCAATGGTTGCGGGGATTTTTACTGCAGGCACGTCCACAAGTCTACCGGCGATGGAACCTCCGGCCTCATTCGCGCCCGGGCCGCCGACGGATCAACCCCGGGCCAAGGTCGGCGATCGTGGCCGCTCCCATGAGCTGCATGTTGACCTCGATTTCCTTGGCCAGCAGTTCGATGACCCGCGCGACGCCTTGCTCGCCACCTGCCATCAGCCCGTAGAGGTAGGCGCGGCCAATGAGGACGAAGTCGGCCCCGGCGCAGAGCGAGGCGACGATGTCGGCACCGGACATGATGCCCGAGTCCAGGATGATCTCCACCCCCGCACCGACTTCGGCACGCACCTCGGACAGCGCTTCGAAGGAGACCGGGGCACGGTCCAGCTGGCGACCGCCGTGGTTGGAGACCACCAGTCCGTCGGCCCCGGCGTCAACGGACTTGCGCGCGTCCTCGGCCGTGAGCACGCCCTTGACGAAGAGCTTGCCGTCCCAGATCGAGCGGATCCATTCCAGGTCGGCGAAGGAGAGCGTCGGGTCGAACATCGAATTGATCAGGGTGGGCAGGTCGGTGGCGCTGTTGGACAGCGAGGCGAACTTCAACGAGTCGGTGGTCAGGAAGTTGAACCACCATTCGGGGCGGTAGGAGGCATCCAGCACCGTTTTAAGGTTCAGCTTGGGCGGGATGACCATGCCGTTGCGGGCATCGCGCAGGCGCTGGCCGGCCACGGGAGTGTCGACGGTGACCAGCAGGGTGTCATAGCCCGCGGCCCTGGCACGCTCCAGCAGCTGGCGCGACTTCTCGCGGTCCTTCCACAGGTAGAGCTGGAACCAGCGGCGGGACTCCGGTGCCGCCTCTGCGACCTCCTCCAGCGAGCGGGTGCCCATGGTGGACAGGGAGAACGGGATGCCGGCGGCCGCGGCGGCGCGCACCGCGCCGGTCTCCCCCTCGGCATGCATGAACCGGGTGAACCCGGTCGGGGCGATGCCGAAGGGCAGTGCCGAGGACGCACCGGCAATGGTGGTGGACAAATCCGCCTTCGCGGTGCCGTGCAGGATGCGCGGAATCAGCTCGATCGAGTCGAGTACCTCCCGGGTGCGGCGGTAGGTCAGCTCGCGCTGGGCCGCCCCATCGACGTAGTCGAACGCCGGTGTGGGGGTGCGCCGCTTGGCGATGGCGCGCAGGTCCCACACGTCGGCGGCCTTGGCTAGTCGTGCCGCCCGCCTGTCCAGGGTGACGGGCTCGAAGTTCATCAGCGAGCGAAGTTCGGATATCTGCGGCAGTCGGCGCTTCATGGGGGTGTCCGGCTTTCTGTGGATCGTGCGTGGGGGGGATGGTGCGTGGGGCACGGGGAAGGGCGGGTCAGTGGTTGGCGGGAACCCTCAGGGAGAGCAGAACGGCAATCGCCGAAAGCAGGCAGCAGGCCAGCAGGTAGCCGGCGGCCAGGTGCGTGCTGCCGTCCGCGGCGTTGACCAGGGCGGCGGCTATCAGCGGGCTGAGCCCGGCAACCACGGCCCCGTTGGTCTCGCGCGCCACCCCGATTCCGCTGAGTCGGCGCTGTGGCGGGAAGAGGTTGGTGAGGAACGCACCCTGCGCACCGCTGGTGGCCGGGATGACCAGCCCGTAGCCCAGCGCGATCGCGGTGAAGGCCAGGGCGAAACTGCCGGCGCTGAGCAGCCCGAAGATCGGGTAGGCCAGCACCGCGCCCATGACGGAGCCGAAAAGCAGCACCTTCGCGGCGCCGAACCTGTCCGAAAGTCGGCCGCCCACCGGGGTCAGCGCGACGGAGACCAGTGAGCCGAGGGTGACGGCCAACAGCGCGTCGGACTTGGCCAGCCCCACCAGCGGGGAGGTCATCAGGCTCAGCGCGTAGACGGCCAGGATGTAGTTCATGGCATTGTGCCCGGTGATGGAGAAGAACCCGATGAGGACCTGGCGCCAGTCGCGGGCCAGCACGTCGCGCAGCGGCAGCCGCGACTTGGTGCGTTCGGCCGCCGCCTTCTCGACGGCCCGGGAGTACTCCGGGGTTTCCTCGAGCCGGTTGCGGATGTACAGGGCCAACAGGAAGAGCACCGCGGAAACGAGGAACGGGACGCGCCACGCCCAGCCCAGCAACGCCTCGGTGCCCAGCGAGGACACGGCAAAGAAGGCGAAAGTGGCCAGCGCGATGCCGGCCGGCGGGGTGGAGAGCACCAGCGAGGTATAGAAGCCGCGGCGCTTCGGCGGGGCGAATTCGGCCACCAGGGTCATGGCCCCGGCCAGCTCGGCTCCGGCCCCGAAGCCCTGCAGCAGCCGCAGGATGACCAGCAGCAGCGGGGCGGCCGCCCCGATTGCCGCGCTGGTAGGCAGCAGCCCCACGCCGACGGTGGCCACGCCCATCAGGACGATGGTGAGCATCATGGCCGGGCGCCGGCCGTACTTGTCGCCGATGTGCCCGACGATGACCCCGCCCAGCGGTCGGGCGACGAACCCCACCGCGAAGGTGGCAAAGGCCATCATGGCGGCGGCCGAGGACACCGCCTCGGAGAAGAAGAGCGGGGCGATGACCAGGCCGGCCGCCGCTCCATAGAGCGCATAGTCGTACCACTCGATGACCGTGCCGAGAACCGCGGCGAAGACTGCCCGGCGTCCGGCCGGGGTGAGCCGCTGGTTCTCGGCGCGTTGTTCCTCGGCGCGAAGCCCGGGGTTAGTGGTCATCGTTGACATCCATCCGTCCAAAATCCTGAAAAATCCCTGAAAGATATTTCTAACAGGGAGGTAGTATCTTTCACAAGGGCCGCGGAAGCATCCGGCCCAATGTGACGCGGGCACCGACGCCCGCCGACCCGAGGGAGTTTCACCGATGAGTCCATCGCTCACCGATCGCCTGGTCGTGCAATTGCGCGCGGCCATCCTCTCGGGAAGGATCGCCCCGGGCAGCATCGTGGTCGAGCCGCGCCTGGCCGAGGAGTACTCCGTTTCCAAGACGCCGGTCCGCGAGGCGCTGCGCCTGCTGACCTCCCAGGGCCTGCTCACCGTGTTGCCCAAGAAGGGCTATCTGGTGCGCACCATGGGCCTGCACGACGTGCAGGAAACCCTTGACCTGCGCATGCTCCTGGAACCGCACGCGGCGGCCGCCGCCGCCGGTTTCCTGCCGCAGGAACTCACCGTGAAGCTGCGCCAGCTGCTCGATGCCCAGGCGGCGCTCTCCGCCGCCGACCCGCTGGGGGCCATGAAGGCGGCCCAGGACTTCCACCAGGCCATCGCGGACGCCTCGCGCAATTCACGCCTGGCCGATTCCCTGCGGCGCTGTTTCGACGAGACGGCCCGCGCCCACCACGTGCTTCCGGGGCTGCAACACTATATGGGCGCCCCCACCGAGCTGGCCGAGCACGAGGCCCTCTACGCCGCGATCGCCGCGGCGGACGCGCGGGCGGCGGAGGAAGCCATGCGCGTGCACCTGCGTTCCATCCGCACCGCCATGGCCCAGCAGTTCACCGACCCGGGGAGCCTTTGGACCTGATTTTCCCGCGGCTCAGGCTCCCAGGCGCATCCACTTGTCGTTGCGCACCCGCCACGTGAGCGTCGCGGCGCGGGCGAGCATGAAACCCAGGCCGAATGCCACCCAGATCCAGGCGACGGCCGAGACGCCGGCGTGCTCGAAGCGCGTCACGATGAAGAGCAGCGGCAGGTAGACCAGCAGCGTGACGACGCCGGCGACCGCCAGGTAGCGCGCGTCCCCGGCACCGATCAGCACCCCGTCCAGCACGAACACGAGCCCGCAGACCGGCTGGGACGCTGCGAGGATCCAGACCCCGACCATGGTTGCCTGCCGCACCGAGTCATTCGTGGTGAACAGCGCGCCGACAAAGGGGGCGATGACCGCCAGCAGCGCGCCGGTTGCCACGCCGAAGTACAGGCCCCAGCGGCACATGGTCCTGGTCAGCAGGTTGGCCCGCACCGCGTCGCCTGCCCCCAGCTCCTTGCCGATCAGCGCCTGCGCGGCAATGGCCAGCGCATCCAGCGCAAAGGCCATGAAGGTGAAGATGGTGAAGACCAGCTGGTGGGCGGCGAGCGTGAGAGCCCCCTGTCCGGTGGCCACCCAGACCGTGGCGAGCAGCGCCAGGCGCAGCGACAGCGTGCGCAGCATCAGCCAGGATCCGACCTGCCCGGTGCCCAGCACCCCGCGCCCGTGCGGCGCCAGCGACTGTCCGGCATTGCGGATCCGTGGAATGAGCATCCACAGGTACACCGCGGCCATCCCCCATTGGGCGATCGAGGTGCCCAGCGCGGCACCGGCGACGGACATCCCCAGCGGGTAGACCAAGATGAGGTTAAGCGCGATGTTTGCGGCAAAGCCTATCCCCGCCACGTAGAGCGGGGTCTTGGTGTCCTGCATGCCGCGAAGAACCCCGGTCGCGGCGAGCACCAGCAGCATCGCGGGTATGCCGAAGGTGGAATATTGGATGTAGTCCACCGCGAACCGGAGCACCTCGCCCTGGGCTCCCATGGCGGCCGCCAGCATGGGTGCACCGAAGAACCCGGCCAGGCCCAGGACCACGCCCAGGCCGAGGGCAAGCCAGATCCCGTCGCGCCCGGCGGCCATGGCCCGTCCGAGGTCGCCGGCGCCGATGGCCCGGGCGACGGCGGGGGTGGTGGAGTATGCCAGAAAGACCATGAGTCCCACCGCGGTTTGCAGGACCGTGGTCCCCAGCCCCGCGCCGGCAAGTTCGTTGATGCCCAGGTGCCCGACGATGGCCATGTCGGCCAGCAGGAAGAGCGGCTCCGCAATGAGAGCGCCCAGCGCGGGAACCGCCAGTGCCAGAATGGTTCGGCCCAACCCGCGGGACGCATCGGGGGTGACGACCTGTTTCCTGCCTGCTTCTTTCACCCCACCAGCCTACCGGGCACGGTCTCGCCCACGATGTCCCCCACAAGTCATTGACACAAACAGGTTTGTGTCACAAACTTGTTTGCAGATCGCTTGTCGTTTCATTCCATCCCCCGGCACCGCGAAGGAAAGGCATCACCATGAACACGAACCCTGCCCCCGACTCCCCCCAGCAACTTGATCCGCGCGCCGCACTGGTGGCGATCAACCAGACCGCCGCGGCAACCCGCGCCTCCATTGAACCCAACGTCGCGCTCATCTACTTCGTGTGGGCCCTCGCCTACCTGGCCGGCTACGGGCTGCTGCACGGCGCAACGTTCGGCTGGATTCCACTGGCCTACACGACCGCGCTGGTCCTCGGCGGGATAATCCTGCTCGCCGCCGTGGCCTACACCGCGGTTCTGGGCATCCGTTCCGGATCCCAGGTGCGTGGAGATTCCAAGTTCGCGGGCATGGCCTACGGCATGAGCTGGATGGGCGGCTTCGCCACCGTGGCCGTATTCAGCATCGCCTTCGCCAGGCTCATGCCGGACTCCGCGCAGCTGGCGACCGGCTGGCTGATCAACGCGGTGGCCATCCTGGTCGTCTCCCTGATGTACATGGCCGGGGCCGCAATCTTCCAGGACCGAGACATGTTCATCCTCGGTGTCTGCTTCACCGCGCTGAACGTCGCCGGGCTTGTCGCCGGACCCGGGACCTTCATTTCCATCTTCGCCATCGGCGGCCCGATCCTCTTCATCGCCGCCGGACTCCTCGCACTGGCCCGCCGCCGCGCTTCCTCCCGGGCGGCGAAGTAGCCATGGCCGAGTTGGATCCACTCATCCACGCGGATGCCCGGTTGCGGGTCATGTCGGCGCTGAACACCCTGGGGCCGAAGGAATCCATGGCTTTCCCCAAGCTGCGCGAAATCCTGTCGATGACCGCGGGCAACCTTTCCACGCACCTGCGCAAGCTGGAGGACGCCGGGTACATCTCCCAGGAGAAGGTCATCGAGGGCCGAAGCCCTGCCACCTATGTCGGCATTACCGCTCGGGGCGTCGCCGCGTTCGAGGTCTACAAGGCCCAGCTCATCCAGCTGCTCTAACTGTGCTTTCCCCGCATGCAGCAAGCCCCGTCCATTGCTGGACGGGGCTTGCCGTTAACTACTCAGAGACGATGCCCTAGATCGCAGAAGCGATCCAGATTACCAAGGCAACGGCGACGAGAACGCCTACGATTGTCCATACAAGGTTGCTTCCACGCATGTGGTCCACTTCCAATCTCTTCGTTGTTACTTCTCAATATGGGTATACAGAGAACTTCTTTAGCATAACGGGTGGCGGCGCCGGAGCCAGCACGATTTGCACAGACTCGCCGGGAAACCCGTCGTCGGGCCCGCTTTCCCCGCCAAGCCTAGGGGTGCCGACGCAGGCCCCCGAGCGCCAGCAGCGCCGCCAGCACCAACAGGGAAACCACCGAAACCACCAACCCCGGCCAGTTGGCGGCGTTGAACGCCAGTCCGATGGCCCAGCCAAAGAGCGAAGACCCGGAATAGTAGGCCAGGTTGTACAGGCTGGCGGCCTGTGCCCGCCCACCGACGCCGAGCATTGGAATCCAGCCGCTGGCCACCGAATGGGCGGCAAAGAACCCGGCGGTGAACACCAAAAGCCCGAAGACGATCGTAGGCAGGAAATCGACCAGTGTCACCACAAGGCCCGCGGCCATCAACGCAATCGAGGCCAGCAGCACCGGCAGGCGGTTAAAGCGCGCCACCATCGCCCCGGACTGGCGCGATGACCAGGTTCCCGACAGGTAAGCGACGAACACCAGCGAGGCCAGCGAGGCGGGGATCAGGAAGGGCGCGGCCTCCAGCCGGAATCCCAGGTAGTTGTAGACGGCCACGAAGCCGCCCATGAGCAGGAAACCCTGCGCATAGAGCACCAGCAGCGGCCCCTTTCGCAGGTTCATCCACAGCTTTTTCCACAGGGGAATTCGGTTCGGGCTGCGCCAGGGCACGGGAGTGAAACCGCGCGGCTTGGGAGCCACCGCGATGAAAACGCCCGCGGCGACGGCTGCCATCACCGACACCACCAGGGTGCCCAGGCGCCAGGAAACAAATTCACTCAGCGGCCCGGCCACCAAGCGTCCGGCAAGCCCGCCGAGGGTGGTCCCGGAAATATAGGTCCCGGCGGCAACCGCCGAATGCAGTGGCGACACCTCCTCCGATAGGTACGCCAACGCCACCGCGGGGATCCCGCCCAGGGCCAGGCCCTCGATGAAACGCAGGGCCAGCAACCATTCGAAGCCAGGGGAAAATGGCACCGCAAGCCCCAGCGCCACGGCCGCCGTCACGGCGATGGTCATGGCGCGCAGCCGTCCCATCCGGTCGGCCAGCAGCGACCAGAAGAGCACCGAGGCGGCCAGGCCCAGCGTCGCGGCGGAAACCGCAAGCGCCGCATCGGCTTCGCTCACCGACAGGTCGCGGGCCAGTTCGGGCAGCACGCCCTGGACCGAGTACAGCTGGGAGAAGGTTGCCACCCCGGCGGCGAACAGCGCCAGGATCATCTTGCGGTAGCCGCGGCTGCCATGGGCATGGCCGTGCCAGTGCGCTGAATCTTCGGGAACGCTACTCACCTGTGCGACGGTCTTTCGTTGGATATCTACTGCTGGAACAGCGGCAGCAGCGTATAGGACAGGATCAGCGCCACGGCATTGTTGAAGACGTGTAGGACGTAGGAGTAGGCCAGCGACTTTCCGGTGACAACGTAGGCGAGCGACATCATGATCCCCAGCGTCGTATAGGGAATCGCGCTGGTCAGGTCGAAGGAACCGGATCCAATGAAGTGCAGCGAGGTGAAGAGCACCACCGAGATCGGCACGCAGACCCAGACGTTGAGCTTGCGGCTGAGCTTGCCGATCAGCAGGTGGCGGAAGATGTATTCTTCCACGAAGGGGCCAAGGATCACGGTGACCACGAACATGGTCGCGAACGGCACCGACCGGGTCATGCCCTCGATGGCCAGCTGGTTTTCGCTCTTGACCGGATTCCCCATGGCAACCAGCACGATGGCGCTGACGACCAGGGACCCCAGCCAGCCCCCGGGAACCATCAGGGCCTTGGCCCACGGGTTGTACTTGAACGTGGCGAATGAGGAACGCAGCGCCTCGAAGCCCATGATGATCGCCCCGGTGAACACCACGACGTAGATGATGAGGTTAACGCCGAATTGCGCCGAATCCTGGTTCTTGAAGGCCTCGACGAAACCCGGGACCAGCGCCAGCAGTCCACCGGCGCCCAGGACAAAGAGCACCAGGTAGGTGCCCAGCACCACCACGTCCCCGCGCCGCATGGGCCCGGCCTCGAAGACCGGTTGCCGCTTGCGCGGCAGCTGGGCGTATGGGTATGGGACAGGAGTTTGCTGCATGGTTTCCAGCCTACCGAGCGTTCCCAGGTCCGGAATCCACTTCCGCGCCCCGCACACTTCTCACTCGACGCGAAGGCCCAGTTCGTTGGCGAGGATCGGGGCCAGGTCCAGGAGCTGCTCGTAGCTCACCGTGGCGCCCTTAAGCGCAGTGATTCCGGAGAGCGTGCGCAGGCGCGCCCCGCGCAGGTCCACGTCCTTGAGCTTGGCGCCGTTCAGGGCCAGGGTGTCAATGGTGCAGTCGATGAAGGTGACCCGTTCCAGGTTGGCGCCTCCTGCATCGAGCTCCTCGATGTGCACGTCGCGGAATTCCACGTCCTTGATCCTCGCGCGGCGCAGGTTCAGGTAGCCGAGCTTGGCCCGCTCGAACTTCACCGAGCGGAACGTGGCTCCGTAGAGCTCGGCCGATCCGATGCGTCCGCCGATGACTGCGGTGTTCCACCATCCGGAGTCGGGTGCCTCGAGCACCGGGGCATTGACCTCCTCGATGCGGCAATCCCCGAAGGTCACCCTGGCCATGGGTGCGCCCTGCAGTGAAACCGAGCGGAAGATGCATTCGGTGAAGACCGCGTCCTCCAGGTCCACCCCCGCCGCGTCGTCGGATTCGAAGAGCAGGCCCTCGGCGCGCCCGTCGGTTTCCAGCCCGGTCAGATCCCCGGACCCGGTGGTGGCCGGTTCCTTGAAGGCGGGCAGGCGGGGGGCTTTCACGGATGCAGGCATGGGCATCATTTTATGCCGCACACCACGCCGGCACCGGGCAGGGGCGTGGGTAGGCGCACGTTGGCTTTCTCACCTCGGTGACAACTTGACGGGAGGTCCGGGGCAGTGTCGACGCGACGGTGGAGGGGGTTCCCCGCCGCCGGCCCTAGCCGCCGGTGCCGAAGACCGGGTTTTGGTCCAGTTCCCTGGCGAGCATGGGCGCCAGGGACGCCGAGAAGTCGTGGGACAGATGTGACTGGTCGTAGTAGGTGATCAGCGAACCGATGACGGCGAAGCAGGTCTCTTGCGAGCAGATGGAATCGGTGAGGTCCGCGCGCACGATGCCGCGTGGGGCGGCATCGCTGTCCAGCGCCCTTTGCAGGTTCTCCCTGATCGACAGGCCCTCTTTGCGGGGCACCGCGCAGGCCAGCGGGTCGCGGGGGTTCGAGGCCACGCACGTGGGCACGTTCACGTTTCCCAGCCGCGGCACCTCGTGGATCACCGCGACCGTCTTGCCGGCATCGATCCAGGATTGCCACAGGCTGGTGAAACCCTCGGTGGCCGGGTCGGCGAATTCGTAGCCCGGGGAGGAGATCCAGGAGCGTTTGTTGCCCTGCGCGGCCACGATCACGGCGTCAATGTCCCGATCCGCCGCGAGCCTCGGACCCAGGGCACGCACCGATTCGGTGCATAGGCGCTCGGCCGTGCCGCTGAGCTTTTCGGAGCCCTTGAGCGCGGCGACCGAGGGCGAACAGCCGGAGCGGATGTGGGTCACCAGTTCCCAGTCGCGCTCCTTGGCGATTTCCACCAGCGCCGGCAGCCAGGCCGAGGCGTGCGAGTCCCCCACCACGGCAACGCGCAACCTGGGGTCAGTGGTCTTGCCGAGACGGCAGCTGGATTCCGCCACCTGCAGGGTGTCGGTTTCACAGCCCGGGAACAAGGGGCTGCGCACCTGCTGGGAGACGGCAACCGCCGAGGGCCAGGGTGCGAAGTCCGAGGCGACGGGCAGGCAGTCGGCCGCGTGTTCCAGCGTCCCGGCGCCGTAGCACGTGGAGGCGGTGTCCATCCGCGGCAGGTTCGCGCTCTGCGCCGACGCAGTGGTGCCCGCCCACGCGATCGATGCCAGCAGCATCATCCCTGCCAGCGCAAAGACCAACGTGTTGCGCACCGGCTTCAGCATTTTCCCGAAGCGCAGCGGATCCTCGATCAGCAACTGCGATAGCCAGGCCAGCAGGATTGCCAGTCCCAGAATGCCTGCCTCGTGGTACCACTTTGGTTCGGCGTGCAACACGAAGGGTGCAACGATGATCAGCGGCCAGTGCCACAGGTAGGCCCCGTAGCTCACGTCCCCGACCCGGCGCACGGGGTGGATCGAGAGCCAGGTGGCGTGGGAGAACCAGCGCATGCCCGGGCGCTGCGTGCCTGCGGCGGCGAGCAGCGCGGCGGTGCCGAGCACCGGAACCAAGGCCATGGTTCCGGGGAAGCGGGTCTCGGTGGGGATCAGCAGGGCACCGGCCAGCAACAGTGCGAGCCCGCCCCAACCCAGCAGCGCGCCGCGAAGTCCACCGACCCCGCGATTCACGCAGAGCAAAGCGACCACGCCGCCGGCGGCAAACTCCCAGGCCCTTCCGGCCGTGTCGAAGTAGGCTGCCGAGGGGTTCGCAGTAGTGACCCAGAGCCCGTAGGCAAAGGAAAGGAGCATGATCGCTCCGATGGTGATCAGGAAGAGCCTGCGGGTCCCTGGTCCGGAGAAGCCACGCCGGTCGATGCTCGCCCGCGGCACCAGCTTGCCGGCCACGAACGCGGCGCCCAGGATCAACAGTGGCCAAGCGAGGTAGAACTGTTCCTCCACGGAGAGCGACCAGTAGTGCTGCACCACGGTGGCCATTTGCCCTGCGGCCGAGTAGTCGGTGGCGTCGGCCACCAGCGCCCAGTTCTCAATGTAGAACCCGGCGGCGGCAACATGCTTGAACATGGTGCCGTGCTCGGTGGCAGGGATGAAGAAATACACCAGTGCGGCGCTGGCCAGCAGCACGGTGAACGCCAGGGGCAGCAGCCGCCGGATGCGCCGGGCCCAGAAAGTTGCCAGCTTGATGGTCCCGGTGGCGCGCATTTCCCGGAACAGGTGCGCGGTGATCAGGTAGCCGGAAATCACGAAGAACACGTCAACGCCGATGAATCCACCGGTGAGCGCGCCGGGGCGCAGGTGGTGGATGATGACCATCAGCACGGCGATGGCGCGAAGTCCCTGGATATCGGCCCGGAATCCCATCGAGGAGCCGTTGGAGTTGATCCGTGGACCGTCCGCAGATGGGGTCCGGTGCGGGGATAGCTGAGGGGCGGAACCGGTTCGAACTGTCACTCGGGCAAGCCTATCCCACCACCCGAACCCTCGATCCGTCGTTGGGCCACAAGTTGATACTTCCAACAAATGGCGGTGGCCCCGAAGGGTGCGGATCCTTGGGATCCGCACCCTTCGGGGCCATCTGCGCGCTGGCAGTGCCCGGCGCGCTACCGGCGCACCAGTTCTAGCCTTTCAACTCCGCTTCGGCGTCCTGTTCAAGGGCGGGCTCGCTGCCCTCGAGCACCGGGGCGCCGCCGGGAGCGGGTTCCGTGTCGAGAACCTCGGCCGGGCCGGCGAACTGCGACTGGTACAACCGGTAGTACGCACCGCGCGCCGCGAGCAGCACCTCGTGGTTGCCCTGTTCCACGATCCTGCCCTCCTCCATCACCAGGATGGTGTCGGCATCGCGGATCGTGGAGAGACGGTGGGCGATCACGAAGCTGGTCCTGTCGCTGCGCAGCGCCGCCATGGCTTTCTGCACCAGCAGCTCCGTGCGGGTGTCAACCGAGGAGGTCGCCTCGTCGAGGATCAGCAGCGACGGGTTGGCCACGAACGCGCGCGCAATCGTGATCAGCTGCTTCTCGCCGGCCGACACGTTGGTGCCTTCCTCGTCGATGACCGTGTCGTAGCCCTCGGGCAGGGCGCGGACGAACCTGTCAACGAAGGTGGCCTTGGCCGCCTCCATGACCTCCTCGTCCGTGGCCTCCAGGCGCCCGTAGCGGATGTTCTCCAGGATGGAACCGCCGAAGAGCCAGGCGTCCTGGAGCACCATGCCGACCTTGGAGCGCAGGTCGGCCCGGCTGATCCGGGTCACGTCCACCCTGTCCAGGGTGATGCGCCCGGAGTTCAACTCGTAGAAGCGCATGACCAGGTTCACCAGGGTCGTCTTCCCCGCGCCGGTGGGGCCGACGATGGCCACGGTGTGCCCCGGGTGCGCCTCGAAGGACAGGTCCTCAATCAGCGGCTTGTCCTCCGAGTAGGAGAAGGTGACGTGCTCGAACTCGACGTGGCCGTCGGTGCGGGCCGGCAGCGACGCGGTCACGGTGTCCTCGTCCTGCTCGTCGGCATCAAGCAGCTCGAAGGTGCGCTCCGCGGAGGCAACGCCGGACTGGAGCATGTTGGCCATGCCGGCCATCTGCCCCAGCGGCTGGGTGAACTCGCGCGAGTACTGGATGAACGCCGTCGCATCTCCCAGGGACATCTGCCCCGAGGCCACGCGCAGCCCGCCGACCACGGCGATGCCGACGTAGGCCAGGTAGGAGATGAAGTTCATGACCGGGAAGATCATGCCGGAGACGAACTGGGCGCCGAAGGAGGCCTTGTAGAGCTCCTCGTTCTTCTCGTGGAAGCGGTCCAGCATGTCCTGCTCGCGCCCGAAGACCTTCATCAGGTCGTGGCCGGAGAAGGACTCCTCGATCTGCCCGTTCAGTGCACCGGTGTTCTTCCACTGCGCGGTGAACAACCCCTGGGCGCGGGAGCCGATGACGCCCGCGGCGACCGCGGAGAGCGGCAGTGCGATGAGCGCAATCAGCGCCATCTGCCAGGAGATGATGAACATCATGATGATGATGCCGATGACCGTCAGCAGCGATTGCACCAGCTGGCTGATCGCCTGCTGCAGCGCGTTCTGGATGTTGTCCACGTCGTTGGTGACGCGGCTGAGCAGGTCGCCACGCTGGCGGGTGTCGAAGTAATTCAGCGGCAACCGGTTGAGCTTGTGCTCCACGTCGCGCCGCAGGCCGTAGACGACCTTCATGACCAGGCGGTTCAGCAACCAGCCCGAGGCCCACATGAACAGCGAGGCCACGAAGTACATGGAGAGCACGATGAGGATGTAGCGACTGAGCAGGGGGAAGTCGATGCCGACGCCCGGGACGAGGTTCATCTTGGACATCATCTCGGCCAGGTCATTCTGCCCGGAGGCACGCAGCCCCTCAATGACCTGCTCCACCGGAACATTTGCGGGCATGTTCCCGCCAATGGCGCCGGCGAAGATCACGTCCATGGCCTGGCCCAGGATCTTCGGTGCGATCACCGAGAGAACCACCCCGGCGGCCGCCAGCAGCAGGACCACGGTCATGCCGAGTTTTTGCGGGGCCAGCAGCCCCACCAGGCGCTTGGCCGAGGGCCAGAAGTGCTTGGCCTTGCGGACCGGGAGCGAGTCGCCGAACATGTCGGAGGCCCCGGCCGTGTCGAACTCGTCGATCTCGTCGGTCGGTTCCACGACTGCCGTTGTTTCCTTCTTGGTGCGTTTTGCCATTTAGGCCACCTCCTCCACTGCCAGCTGGCTGGTCACGATTTCCTGGTAGGTTTCCGAGGATTCCAGGAGTTCCTCGTGCGTTCCGCGGGCCACGATTTCGCCGTGGTCCAGGACCAGGATCTGGTCGGCGGCGGTGATCGTTGAGATGCGTTGGGCGACGATGATGACCGCCGCATCCTTGGTGGGTTCCTTCAGCGCGGCCCGCAGGTGCGCGTCGGTTGCCACGTCGAGTGCGGAGAAGGAGTCGTCGAAGAGGTAGATCTCCGGCTTCGCGGCAAGGGCCCGGGCGATGCACAGGCGCTGGCGCTGTCCTCCGGAGACGTTGGTGCCTCCCTGGGAGATCGTCGAGCCGAGGCCGTCCTCGCGTGCTGCGACAAAGTCTTCGGCTTGTGCGGTGCGCAGGGCATCCCACAGGTCCTCTTCGCTGGCGTGTTCCGCGCCGAAGCGCAGGTTGGAGGCAACGGTTCCGGAGAAGAGGTAGGGATGCTGCGGCACGGTGGCCACCGCGGCGGAAATCTGCGCGCGGGTCAGCTCCGTGACCGGAGCCCCGCCCACCAGCACCTGGCCCTGCCTGGCGTCGTAAAGCCGCGGGATCAGGTTCAGCAGCGTGGTCTTGCCCGAGCCGGTGGACCCGACGATGGCGGTGGTCTCGCCGCGTCGGGCGGTGAATGAGATGTTGTTGAGCACCGGCGCCTCGGCACCCGGGTAGCCGAAGGTGACGTTGCGGAACTCGATGGTTCCGGGGGCGTCCATCTCGGCGACGCGCTCGGTCTGGTCGGTGAGCGACGGGACCATGGTGGTGACCTCGTCGATGCGCTCGGCGCAGACGATGGCGCGCGGGATCATCATGGCCATGAAGGTTCCCATCATCACCGCGATCAGGATCTGCAGCAGGTACTGCAGGAACGCGGTCAGCGCACCGACCTGCATTTCGCCGGTCTCCACGCGGTGTCCGCCGAACCACAGCACGGAGGCGGTGGCGATGTGCAGGATCATGCCGATCAGCGGGAACATCAACACGAAGAGGTTGCCGACCTTCACGCCCACGCGGGTGAGCTTGGCGTTGGCCTCCTCGAAGCGCTCGGTCTCGTGGGGTTCGCGCACGAAGGCACGCACCACGCGGATGCCGGTGATCTGCTCGCGCAGCACCCCGTTGATCCCGTCGATGCGGTCCTGCATCTGGCGGAAGAGCGGCATCAGGAAGATGACCAGCACGCCGACGACCACCAGCAGCACGGGCACGGAGACCCAGACCAGCCAGGACAGGCCGACGTCTTCGCGCAGCGCCATGATGATGCCGCCAACGCACATGATGGGTGCCGAGACCATGAAGTTCAGGCCCATCAGCACCAGCATCTGAACCTGCTGCACGTCGTTGGTGCCGCGGGTGATCAGCGTTGCGGCGCCGAACTTGTTGACGTCTTGCGCGGAGAACGCGGTGACGGCGTCAAAGACGGAATGGCGCAGGTCCCTGCCGATGGCCATGGCGGTCTTCGCGCCGAAGTACACGGCGGCGATGGCCGTGAGCACCTGGACGAATGCGACGGCAAGCATCACGCCGCCGGTGCGCCAGATGAAGTCGGTGTCGCCCTTGACCACGCCGGTGTCGATGATGCGGGCGTTGAGGCTGGGCAGGAAGAGTGTGGCGATGGTGGTGGCGAGCTGGAAGAACAGCACGGCGGCAATCCACCACTTGTAGGGTTTCGAATGTCTAAGTATGAGCTTTAAGAGCATCAGGCAGTGTCCTCATGATTTTTTAGCCGCACGAATCCACCATGGTTTGGTGGCCCTTCGAGGGCGGCAACATGGCATTTTTCAGCCAAGCATTGGTCACTCTACCCTCGATGTCCCCCGGTTTGACCCTCCCAAAGACTGATTTTTCCAAAGGGTCTACATCGCAGGATGTAGGGGTGAAACGGCGACGACAACCATCATGCCTTGCAGCGCACGGTTTTCTCCGATTCCCTTTCAGTGTCCGCGAGAAAACCCTAGGCTGGAAACGACATCAACAATTTGCTTGATCGAATGGAGAATTTCATGTCCTTGACTTCAACACCCTTGTCCGCCGGCGAGCGCGCACCCAAGTTCACACTGGCCGACGCGCACGGCACGCAGGTAGCCCTGGACGACTATGCGGGCAAGAACGTTGTGGTGTACTTCTACCCCAAGGCGGCGACGAAGGGATGCACAACCGAGGCCTGCGATTTCAGGGACAACCTCAACTCGCTGCGGGCCGCCGGCTACGAGGTCCTGGGCATTTCCCCGGATGAGGGCGATGCGCTGGCCTCGTTCGCCGAGGCCGAGTCGCTGAATTTCCCGCTGCTCTCGGATCCCGATTTTGCGGTGGCCACTGCCTATGGTTCGTACGGGCAGAAAGAGGTCAACGGCAAGAAGTACTCCGGCACCCTGCGCAGCACCGTGGTGGTTGACCCGGACGGGAAGGTGGCCCTGGCCGAATACAACGTCGCCGCCGACGGCCATGTGGCCCGCCTGCGCGAGGAACTCGGGGTCTAGGAAGCCACCCGCGCACGGCTCCGCGGTCCCGGCGCCGGTGCCGGTGCCGGTGCCACGGCGGTTAAAAAGGCGGCACCGGCGCGGATCGTGTCCGCGCCGGTGCCGCCCCGTCTTCCTACTGAGAGTCGGAAGCCCCGTTGACAGAGAACTCGTGGTTCTCCGTCGGGTCGGAGAGCGCATCGGCGTTCGCCCGCGCCGCGGCAATTTCCCGGATGCGCCCGCGCGAGGCGTACCAACCGATCATCAGCGCCGGGATGATGACGATGATCGAGGCAACGGTCCAGGTGCCCACCGGGGAATCGAAGGCCATCAGCACGATGACAGCGGCCAGGAAGGCGAGGGTCAGGTACCCGGTGTAGGGCGCCCCGATCATCCGGAAGGCCGGACGCACAGCTCCCCCGCGCTTGGCCAGGCGATAGAGCGCCAGTTGGCAGAGCACGATCATGCCCCAGGAGGCGATGATGCCCAGCGCTGCCATGTTCAGCACGATCTCGAAGGCATTGGCCGGAACAATCGCGTTGAGCACCACGCCGAGGCCAGCCACCGCGGCGGTCAGCGCGATGCCGCCGTAGGGCACACCCTGCTTGTTCAGCTTGGCGGTGAAGCGCGGAGCGGATCCGGCCAGCGCCATCGAGCGCAGGATGCGCCCGGTGGAATACAGGCCCGCGTTCAGCGAGGACATCGCCGCGGTGAGCACCACCAGGTTCATGATCGAGTCCATGCCGGAAACTCCGATGGACCCGAAGAACGTCACGAACGGGGACTCGCCGGCCTTGTAGGCGGTGTATGGCAGCAGCAGCGAGAGCAGCACCAGCGAGCCGACGTAGAAGACGGCGATGCGGATGATCACGGTGTTGATGGCCTTGGGCATGACCTTCTCGGGATTCTCCGTCTCGCCTGCGGCGGTGCCGATCAGCTCGATCGAGGCGTAGGCGAACACGACGCCCTGCATCACCACGACCACCGGCAGCAGGCCGTTGGGGAAGAACCCGCCGTTGTCGGCGATCAGGCTGAAGCCGACTTCGTGCCCGGGAATCGGGGACCCGAAGATGACGAAGTAGATGCCCACCGCCAGGAACCCGACCAATGCGAGGACCTTGATCAGCGCGAACCAGAACTCGAGCTCGCCGAAGACCTTCACCGAAACCAGGTTCAGCCCCAGCACGATCAGCAGCGCCGCAAGCGCCCACACCCACTGCGGGACCGAGCCGATCCACGGCACGTACTTGGCGAAGAAGTTCATGTACAGCGCGATCGCCGTGATGTCCACGATGGCCGTCATGGCCCAGTTGAGCCAGTACAGCCAGCCGGTCACGAATGCTGCCTTCTCCCCGAAGAACTCCCGGGCGTAGGAGACGAAGGAGCCCGAGGAGGGACGGTGGACGACCAGTTCGCCCAGGGCGCGCAGGATCAGGAACGCGAAGAACCCGCACACGGCGTAGCTGAACATCAGGGCCGGACCCGCACCGGCCAGGCGGCCGCCGGCACCCATGAACAGCCCGGTGCCGATGGCCCCGCCGATGGCGATCATCTGGATCTGGCGGGCTTTCAGTCCCTTGTGCATTCCCTTGTCCTCGGCGGTCAATGCCGAGTTGGGGGTGTCGGGTCGGTGCGTGGTGCGGGTTTCTGGGATTTCACGTGTCATGCGCAGGTGCCTCTCGGGGAGTGTCTGGGGGCTTGCTCAAGGGTGGAACGGGTTGAAACGGTTGGAACGCTTGGGGGGCTTATTCGCTGAGGTTGGCCAGACGCTCGGGACGCAACAGCTCGTTGAGCTGCAACTCGGTGAGCAGCCCGTGCTCCAGGACCAGTTCGGCCACGCCTCGGCCGGTGGAAAGTGCCTCGAGCGCGATCTTCGTCGAAGCCGCGTAGCCGAGCTGCACAGTGAGCGCGGTGACCAGGCCGATGGAGTTCTCCACCTGGGCCCGCAGCTTCTCCTCGTGGGCGGTGATGCCCACGATGCACTTGTCGGCCAGCGTGATGCAGGCGGCCTCCAGGTGGCGCATCGACTTGGTCAGGCTGTGGACGATGATCGGCTCGAAGGCGTTGAGCTGCAGCTGCCCGGACTCGGCGGCCATCGTGATGGTCACGTCGTTGCCGATGACCTCGTAGGCCACCTGGTTCACGACCTCGGGGATCACCGGGTTGACCTTGCCCGGCATGATCGAGGAGCCGGACTGCACCGCGGGCAGGTCGATCTCGCCCAGCCCGGCGCGCGGGCCGGAGGAGAGCAGGCGCAGGTCGTTGCAGACCTTGGAGAGCTTGACCGCCACGCGCTTGAGCACCCCGGAGAGGTGTACGAAGGCGCCGACGTCGGCGGTTGCCTCGATCAAGTCGAAGGCCGTCTCCAGCTTCAAGCCGGAGATCGCGGCCAGGTGCGTGCAGGCCAGGGACGAATAGCCCACCGGCGCGTTCAGCTCGGTGCCGATGGCGGTGGCGCCCAGGTTGATTTCGTGGATGAGCAGCGTGGATTCGGCCAGGCGCGCGCGGTCCTCGCCGAGGGTGACGGCGTAGGCGTTGAATTCCTGTCCCAGGGTCATCGGGACGGCGTCCTGCAGCTGGGTCCTGCCCATCTTCACCACGGTGCGGAATTCCACGGCCTTGGCCGCGAAGGCCGCCCCGAGGTGCTCCATGGCAGCGACCAGCGAGGTGGCGCCGAAGATCGTGGCCACGCGCACCGCGGTGGGGTACACGTCGTTGGTGGACTGGCTGAGGTTCACGTGGTCGTTGGGGTGCAGGTATTGGTACTCGCCTTTGGCGTGGCCCATGATCTCCAGGGCACGGTTGGCGATGACCTCGTTGGCGTTCATGTTCGAGGAGGTGCCGGCGCCGCCCTGGATCACGTCGACCACGAACTGCTCGTGCAGGTTCCCGGCGATGATCTCGTGGCAGGCCTCGATGATGGCGGCGGCGCGGGTCGCGTCGAGCAGCCCCAGTTCCAGGTTTGCCTGGGCGGCGGCCTGCTTGACCATGGCCAGTGCCGTGACCAGGTGCGTGTTGGTGGACAGCGGCTGGCCGGTGATCGGGAAGTTTTCCACGGCGCGCAGCGTGTGCACGCCCCAATATGCCTCCGCGGGAATGTTGCGGTCCCCGATCAGGTCGTGTTCGCTGCGGACCGCGCGGGGCGCGGCGACCTGCAAGGTGGCGGTGGATTCGGACATGGCTCTCCTAGGGGTGGCGGTGAGGCGGATATGCAAGGGGGGTGGAAGTTTTTGGGCGCGCGCCAGTGCGGGCGGGAGTGCGGTGGAGCGAGGCAGGGAGGTTGCTAGGGGAAGGGCAGACCGGCCAAGGTGCCGACGGGGCTTCCGCCGCCGAGCACGGGGAGGTGGTCGAATGCGGCCAGCCTGCCGGGATCCAACCCCAGGGCCAGCAGCGCGGGGACGGCGGCGGGCATCCGGGCCCGGTCGCCTCCGTCGGAGATCTTCAGTGCCACGGCGGAGCCGTCGGGCAGGGCGATGAGCTGGATGCCCTCGAACCCGTCCTTGGCAAGCACTCCGGGGAAGGCCTCCATCAGCGCGGTGACGTCGCGCCCCGCCCCGGCAACCATCAGGGGATGGGCGCGCATGGCGGCCGCGACCTCGTACTCCGCCGTGCCAGCCGGTGCGGTGACAAGTTTGCCGAAGGCCCGGGCCATGGAAGAAAGGGAGAGCGCGAAGACCTCGGTGCCGCAGCCGTCGGCACTCACCACGGTGATGGGTTCGCCGGTGAGTTCTGCGACGACCTCGCGGATCAGGGTGGGCAGCGGGTGGTCGTGGTGCAGGTAGGTCTCGGTGTCCCAGCCGTTGAGCAGGCAGGTGGCGAGCATCGCGGCGTGCTTGCCCGAGCAGTTCTGCGCCAGTTGGGTTGGCCCGTTGCCTTCGCGGAGCCAGGCCCGCTGTTCGGCCACTCCGTAGGGCAGATCGGTGGAGTTGCGCAGCGCGCCGGGTTCCAGCCCGACCTCGGCGAGGATCTTCGCGGCCAGGTCGCGGTGATCGACGGAGCCAGAATGGCTGGCGGAGGCCAGTGCCAGTTGCTCGGCGGAGAGCTGTAGTCCGGCGCGCACCATGGCAACTGCCATCAGTGGCTTCAGGGCCGAGCGCGGATACATCGCAGCCATCGGCTCGCCGCGGGTGAGCACGGTCCGGCCGCCTGCATCCAGGGCGACGAGAGAACCGTAGTGGACGCTTTCCACCAGTTCGCCGCGGGTCTGCACGGCCAGCGGGGCGTGGGCCGGGAAGGTGGAAGTGCTCATGCGGTTTCTGCTCCGAGGATCGTGGTCAGTGCTTCGTCGACCGCGGCCAGGTGCCCGGCCATGGCCTTGCCCGCCGCGGCGCCGTCGCTCGCCTCGATGGCGGCGAGGATCTCGCGGTGTTCGGCGTGCGAGGGGTGCTGGCGTCCGGTGATGAGGTTGATGGTCTCGGACTGGTTGACCATGGCCTCGCGGATGTCGCCCACGACCCGTTCAAAGACCCCGTTGCCGCTGGCCGCGGCGATCGTGGCATGGAAGCTGGCATCGAGGGCCACCCACCGCTGGGCGTCGTCCTCGTCCTCCATGGCTTCGATGATGCCGCGCAGCTCCTCGAGCTGTTCGGGGGTGGCGCGGGTGGCGGCGAGTTCGGCCGCGGGGATCTCGATGTGCGGGCGCGCTTCCATGAGGCTGCGCGCGGAGAACTTGCCCAGCACCAGGTCGTCGCTGGCCTTGCCCGCGATGACGAAGGTTCCCTTGCCGGTGTGTGTCTCGGTGAGGCCAAGGGCGGCGCAGGAGCGCAGGGCCTCGCGAACGACCGAACGGCTGACCGCAAACTTTCCGGCGAGCACCGATTCGGAGCTCAGTTTGTGCCCCACGGGCAGCTCCCCGGACTCGATGGCATCGCGGATGGCAGTGAATACGGCCTCGGCCGCGCTGACCCGGACGATGGGCTGCGGTCCGGCCGTCCGGCTGTCTGACAGGTTCATGCGTTGAACTATGTCACTCCTCACAAAGTGCTGTCAAGGCGCCGCCCGGCCGCCCCGTCGGGATCTACTCTCACCCGGCACCGGGGGCGCCACAAACGTGCCCGTCAAGGCGCAGATTCAGGCGCGGCGCCTTCTGAAACCACAGCCCGCGCAGCTAGTTCCCGGGCGGGATCGGGGCAGCCTTCCGACGATGGTCAGGCGAGTCCGCGGAGGCCCGTCCATGGAGCCGATTCAGACAGGCGAGGTCTCCGCGCCCGCCCAATGGGTGCGCCCGAGCCGCGGGCAACAAGGTCACGGGACTGTTTTTACCAAATCGCCAGTGCGCTTGGCGATCCTGCCCGCAATGCCGTGAGCGTGCCGCGGGAACACGGCAACTGCCGCCCCTGACACCAAGGGCCCCGTCCGTTGGGACCGAGCCCTTGGTGTCACCTGCGCGGTTGGGAACGTCGGTGGATTTTTCGGGCACCATCAGCGCAGAGGCCGCGTCGGCTGCGCCATCAGACAAGGCCGGACGCTTACCCGGATTTAGGCGCGCGACGGAATCAGTGCCCGCATGTTGTCTTCGCTATTCGCTTGCGCTGCGGTTCGCTCCAGGGCCGCGGCAATGCGCCCCTGCGGCACCACCACGATGCCGTCGCTGTCCCCCAGGATTGCGTCCCCCGGGTGGCAAACAACATTGCCGCAGGCCACCGGAGCGCCGATGGTTCCCGGTCCGTATTTGAAGGGGCCCGCGGGGCTGATCCCGCGTGCGAATACCGGAAGCCCCATGGCCAGCAATTCATCGATGTCACGGGTCGCTCCGTCAATCACGACTCCTGCAATACCCCTGTTGATGCAGATCTCGCCCAGAATGTCGCCGAAGCACGCCCTGCCGGTGTCACTGTTTGCGTTGATGACCAGGACGTCGCCTTCGCGTGCGTCATCGAGGGCCCGATGAATGGCGAGGTTGTCCCCTTCGCGGGTGTTGATCGGAAGAACCGTGCCGGCCATTTTCAGCCCGGGGGTCACCGAGCGCAGGGCCGAGTGCATGACGCCCATGCGCCCCTGGGCATCGCCGATCAGGGCGACAGGGAATTGGGCCAGCTGCCTGACACCGTGCAGGTCCGGTCGCTCCCATTGCGGGCTGAGGTGGAGGGATTCCGTGGGTGCGGTGATGATCATCTGAAACTCGTTTCCGGTGCTATTTTGTTTGCAGTCCCTGTTGACCACCAAGTTTCGTCGTATAGACATTCGTCGGCTCCTTGTAAGCCTGAAGACCTAAGGATATTTCTCAAGCGTGAATCATAAAATTGCCTATCAGGGGGAACCCGGCTCCAATTCGAGCGTTGCCTGCCAGGAGATGTACCCGGATTTCGAGCCCCTGGCCTGCTCCAGCTTTGAGGAGGTTTTTGCCGTCGTGGCCGACGGTTCGGCGGAGCTGGCGATGATCCCCATCGAAAATTCGATAGCGGGTCGCGTTGCGGATATCCATAGCCTTCTGCCGGCTTCCAACCTCCAGATCGTTGGGGAATACTTTCTGGGCATACGCTTCGACCTGCTCGGAATCCGGGGCAGCAAACTCGAGGATGCAAGGGAAGTGCACAGTCACATCCACGCGCTGGGGCAATGCCGTGGAATAATCCGGTCGCTTAAGTTGACTCCGGTCATCGCCGGGGACACCGCCGGTTCGGCGCGGGAGGTAAGTTCCTGGAACGACCCGTCCAAGGTTTCCCTCGCACCACCGCGCGCCGCTGAAATGTATGGTCTTGACGTGCTTGCCTCCGGAGTGGAGGACGACCCCACCAACACCACGCGATTTGTGGTCCTTGCCAGGGAAAAACCGCTGCCCGCGCGCCATGAATTGCCCGAAAATGTCATCACGACGCTGGTTTTCCGGGTTCGAAATGTTCCGTCGGCGCTCTTCAAGGCCCTCGGTGGATTTGCCACCTGTGGAGTCAACATGACGCGCATTGAAAGCTACATGGTGGGCGCGGAATTTGCGGCGACCATGTTCTTGGTGGATCTTCAAGGACACCCGGAGGACGGGCCCCTGAAGACTGCATTGGAGGAGCTGGAGTTCTTCACATCCGAAATCAAGATCCTGGGCGTCTACGCCGCACAGGACTACCGAATCCGGGGAAACGGCGAACGCTCATAGATCATTGGGTCCGCCAACTGCTACTTCAGTCTGGCACGGACGCACCTCGCCATTCCGGGGACGGGGTCTCCTGCGGGGAACACTAAATGAATATCGCGTCACGACATGGACAAGCGCTGACCTGCGGGGATACGTTGAATAACCGGATCCGCAACCAGGCCATGGCCACCCGCAGTGCCTGTGCGCGGCCAGAACGGAAAGGCGATCCCCGTGGTTGACCCCTCACTTCTTGACTCCCTGGACGGCCAACTTGAGTGGCAGCGGGAGCTCTACAAGCACTTCCACCGCAACCCCGAGCTCGGCCTCCAGGAGCACCAGACGGCCGCACGCCTCGAGACGGAGCTCGCGGCCCTGGGCTACGACGTGCAGCGCATCGGCGGAACGGGCGTGGTCGGGGTGCTGGCCAACGGCGAAGGGTCCGTGGTCCTGGCCCGCGCCGACATGGACGCGCTTCCGGTCACCGAGGACACCGGACTGGACTATGCCTCCACGGTCGAGGGCGTCATGCACGCCTGCGGCCACGACATGCACATGGCCACCCTCCTGGGCGCCGCGAAGGTGCTCGCGGAGAACCGGGAGGCCTGGTCCGGCACCCACATCGCACTCTTCCAGCCCGCCGAGGAAACCGCCGCCGGGGCCAGGGCGATGGTCGCCGACGGGCTGGTGGACAAGCTGCCGCGTCCGGACGTCGCGCTGGCCCAACACGTCATGCCAGTGGAGGCCGGACTCGTCGGCACCGCCGCCGGGCCGATCCTCTCCGCCGGGGACAGCCTGAAAATCACCGTTCACGGCCGCGGTGCCCACGGTTCGATGCCGCACAACTCCGTGGACCCCGTGGTGCTTGCGGCCTCGATCGTGCTGAAGCTGCAGACCATCGTGTCGCGGGAAACCATGCCCGGACAGTTCGCCGTGGTGACCGTCGGGTCCTCCAACGCCGGGACCGCGGCCAACATCATCCCGGCCAAGGCCGAGCTTCGGCTGAACATCCGCACCTACGACCTCGCCCTGCGCAAGCACATCATGGCCTCCATCGAGCGGATCGTGCGCGGCGAATGCGCCGCCGCCGGCTCGCCCCGGGAGCCTGACTTCGAGTACTACGACCAGTTCCCGCTCACCGACAACGACGCAGAGGTGAATGCGCGTGTGACAACGGCCTTCACCGAGCATTTCCCTGCGGGACAGGTCTACCAGGCCACCCCCGCGACGGCATCCGAGGATTTCGGCGCCATCCCCGGCGCCTTCGGCATCCCCTACAGCTACTGGATGGTCGGCTGCGTCCCGGCCGACGACTACCGCAAGGCGGTGGCCAACGGGACGGTGTCCTCCGACATCCCGGCGAACCACTCCCCCTTCTTCGCCCCCGCCATCGACCCGACCCTGGAAACCGCAACCCGCACCATGGTCCTCGCCGCCCTGGCGTACCTGGGCAAGTCCAACTGACCGAAGGAACGTGGAACACCATGGGCGCTGAGACCCACTCCCCGACAACCACCGCCTGGAAACCCACCGACAAGTGGCTGCTGGGCATCGTCCTGGCGGTCATCAACTTCTGGCTCTTCGCCCAGACCCTGCTCAATGTCATCCCCGGTATCCGCGGCCAACTCGGCGTCGAGGAGACCCTGGCGAACCTGGCGGTGTCCGTCACCTCGCTGTTCTCCGGCATCTTCATCGTGGTGGCCGGCGGCCTGGCGGACCGCCTGGGCCGGGTAAAGGTCCTCTACGCCGGCATCTGGCTCTCCATCGCCGGATCGCTGCTGATCGCCCTGACCCCGGAGAACCTCGGCGGGCTGACCAGCACCATGTTGTTGGGTGGCCGGGTGGTCCAGGGGCTATCCGCGGCCTGCATCATGCCCTCCTCGATGGCGTTGGTGAAGACCTTCTACGAGGGCAAGGCACGGCAGCGTGCCCTGTCCTTCTGGTCGATCGGCTCCTGGGGCGGGTCCGGCTTCTGCTCGCTCTTCGGCGGGCTGATGGCCACCAGCGCACTGGGCTGGCGCTCGATCTTCTGGATCTCCGTGGTGCTCTCGATCGTGGCGCTGGTGCTGCTGCGCGGCACCCCGGAGTCGAAGGCCGAAAGCGACCCGGCCGCCGCCAAGCGCGGTTTTGACTGGGGCGGACTGGTCGCGTTCATCGTGCTGCTGGTCTCGATCAACGTCTACATCTCACAGGGCCCGGCACTGGGTTGGCTAAGCCTGCGCGGACTGGGACTGATCGCCCTCGCCGCGGTCTCGGGACTGATCTTCCTGTACATCGAGACGCATCGCGCGGGTGCCTTCGTGAACCTGAAGCTGTTCGCCAACGGCACCTTCACCGGCGCCACGCTCTCCAACTTCCTGCTCAACGGCGCGGCCGGCACGCTGATCGTCTCCCTGGGCCTGGTGCAGATCGCCGCCGGCATGAGCTCCCTGCAATCGGGCCTGCTCACGCTTGGCTACCTCATCGCCATCCTGGCCACCATCCGGGTGGGCGAGAAACTGCTGCAGCGCTTCGGGCCGAAAAAACCGATGCTCTGGGGCTCGATGATCACCGGCGTGGGCATCCTGCTGTGCTCGATGACGTTCCTGTACATCGACCAGTACATCGTGCTCTCCGTTATCGGCTTCACGCTCTTCGGGGTCGGGCTGGGCTTCTACGCCACCCCGTCCACCGACGCGGCGCTCTCCAGCGTCCCGGACAACCAAGTGGGCGCTGCCTCGGGCATCTACAAGATGGCCTCTTCACTGGGCAACGCGATCGGCGTCGCGATTTCCGCGGCCCTGTACGTCGCCGGGCAGGCGGTCAACCCGGAACTGATCCAGTCCTGGGGCCTGTTCATCGGCCGGCAGGACAACGTGGCGTTGCGCTTCGGAGGGGCCGTCGGCCTGCTGTTCAACGTGTTGATGGTGGTCATCGCCATTGCCGCCATCATCGTCACCGTTCCGGCAGAGCCCAAGGACCGGGTGCCGGAGCCCGAACCCAAGGAGCCGCACGACGTCGCTCCCCCGGCATTCGGCAACTAGGCGTCAGCTGATTGAGCAGACTTTTCGAGGGCTGGTTCCAGTGCTTCGCACCGGTACCGGCCCTCGTTAGCATTGGGAGCCAATGCGGTTGGTTGCATATTGACTTCCGGGCACCCAGCTGCGCGGCCACGTTCCATGCCCCCATGGCGGTGTGTGAGGTAAATCTTCTGCTGTCGCAGAAGGTTCGGTGCCGCCCCCTCGGGTCCGCGGCCACGCCGTCTCATTTGTCGATTGGCAGTTCAGGCGTCAGCACAACGGCAACCTGAACGCGAAGGTCGACCCGCCACCAGGGTTTTCCACTGCATTGATGGTTCCGTTGTGCCGGGTAACGATCCGGTGGCTGAGTGCCAGCCCGAGGCCGCTCCCATCGGCCTTCGTGGTGAATGCGCCATCGAAGATCCTTCCGTCGGGGAAGCCGGAAAGTCCCGATCCGCGGTCAATGACCCGGAAGACCGCTGAGTCATCTTCGCATGCCGTTTCAAGAGTCACCACGCGCCGTTCCTCTGGGAAGCGAGACATCTCCTCTATCGCGTTGCGGCACAGGTTTAGCACGACTTGGCCGATCAGCACCTTCTCGCAGAGCACCGGAAGTTCTCCGGGATCCAGTGCCATCTCTAGCGTTGCGGAGTGCCGCGAGGCCACGAGCTCAACGAAGTACATGCAGTCCCGCACCACGGCGTTCAGGTCAACGTGCTGTTCGGACGTTTCCAGCGTGCCCACGAATCCACGCAAGCTGCGCAGGATCTGGTTGGCGCGCTCAATTTGGCGCTGCGCGTTCTCCAGCCCGAACTCCAGGTCGACCGCGCTCATCTTGCCCGCCCGGTATCGACGCTTGACCCCGTCCAGAAAGTTCGTCGCCGCGCCGAGGGGCTGGCCCAACTCGTGCGAAAGGGCCATCGCCATGTCGCCCATGACGTTGTAGCGGGCCAGGTAGTTCAGGTGTTCCTGGTCCCGCTCGCGTTCGATGTCCGCAGACACGCGATCGGTGATGTCGTGGAGGAACATCAACGTCCCGGACAGGTCATGCTTCAGGTCGATGCTCTGGCAGGCGGCCCCGAACCAGCGTGATTCACCCTGCGGCGTGCGCAGTTCCAGTCGGCAGCTGACCATGCCGGCATCCGCAGCGCATTCGGCCGACACCCGGGCAAAGGTTATAGCCGCACCGCCAAGGCACAAATCAGTGAAATACCGCCCAACAACCTCGTCCGGGTGCACACCCAACTGCGGAAAGACCGAATTGCTGGCATAAGAAATCAGCCCGTCGGAACCCACGACGAGAATGGCCTCGCCCATGTTCCCGATGAAGGCGTTTAGCCGTCCCTTGGTCCGCTCCAGCCCGCTCTTGAGCTGCTCCTCGCGTTCCATGTCCCTGAATTCAACGAGCACCACCTCGCGCTCGGGCAGAATTACGTGCCGGGCCAGCGCCTCAGTCAGGAAATCCTGCCCTTCCTTGTTCCGGTACATCCATTGCGTGCGGCTGGCACCGTGCACCACGGCATCCTGCAGCCAGCGGCGCCCGACGGTCCGGCTGTAGGGTTCGGCCAGGCTGCTCATGTCATCAGCTTTCAGCGGTCGCAACTCCTCCAGCGTGAAGCCGAGCACCCGGCACGCCGCCGGGTTGGCCCAGAGGATGTCCTTCGACTCCGCGTCATGCATCAGGAGGCAGTGGTCCAGCCCTGTGAGCAGAATCCGGGCATCGGCCTCGGAAGGTTCGTAATTTTGCGTATTCACGGCTTCCAGTTCTACCCCAGTCCGGCTTCGCCGCAATAGGTAGTTACTTCAGTTGGAATCAATCTTTCTTTGTCTGGAGGCACGTAAACACCCATTGAAGGGCAGTAATTGGGTAAATACCGTGATTCAGACAACACCAGCAAGACCCTCGACATCCGTACTTGCCTCAGAAAAGCTACAAGCTAGGAGCCCTCTCCATGACGACCGTTGCCGAAGCACCCGCGCAGGACGCGCTGACCACGGTCCTGGAACTCATCGACCGGCGACGCGAGGAGTTCAACACGAACCGCTTCGTACCCAAGGACGTTATCGACGCATTCAAGGCGGCCGGAATCTACCGCGCTGCCACCCCGCTCCAGTTCGGTGGCGACGCGCTCCCGCCCGCGGAATTTCTCCGCAAGATCGAACTGATCTCCACCGTCGATGCCTCGAGCGGTTGGGTAGCGAGCTTCGGCTCAGCACTCGTGTACTTGGCCGCACTGCCCGTCGACACGCAGGCCGAATTGTACAAGGACGGACCCGACTTGGCTTTCGCCGGCGGACTCTTTCCGGTCCAGAAGGCACCGGTGAAGGACGGGAAGTTCCACATCAAGGGCACCTGGAAGTTCGCCAGCGGTTGCAAGGGCGCCGACGTGCTTGGCGTCGGCATCGCCGGTGGCGAGACCGCCGCAGGCAAGCCGCGCACCGCGTTGCTGCGCCCGGACCAGGTCATCATCAAAGACAACTGGGACGTCATTGGCCTGCACGGAACCGGCAGCCACGACCTTGTCGTTAACGGGGTCGATGTGGATCAGGACTGGACCTTCATCCGCGGCGGCGAACCGATGATTGATGAGCCGCTCTACCACTACCCCACGATCGCCTACGCCGCCCAGGTCTTGGCCGTCGTGAACCTCGGTGTGGGCCGTGCCGCGCTTGACTATGCGACACAGATCGGCGCCGGACGGACGGGCATCACCGGAGCCCCGAAGCTCGCCGATCGCGCGTATTACCGGATCGATCTGGCAAAGGCCGAGGCCGAGCTTCGTTCGGCACGGGCCTTCTTCTATGAGATCACCGAAGAAACCTATGCCACGGTAGTGGGCAACGGACAGGCCACCGACTCCCAAAAGGCTCTGCTTCGCCTTGCCTCCACCCACGTCGCCAAGGCCGGCGCCCAAGCCGTCAACACCGCCTACTCGCTCTCCGGGACAGCGGCCATCTACGACGGGAACCCGCTGCAGCGTCATCTGCGCGATTCGGCCGTCGTCACCCAGCACGCGTTCCTCGGCGATGGCATGTATGACGGCACTGGCTCGGTCCTGATGGGCCAGCCCCCGGTCATCCCGGGCTTCATCTAACCAGACCACCTGCTCACCCACCGCACGAACCCCTCGAAGGAACAACCATGACAGCGAGCGATGCCCGCCCCGAACCGTTGCGCACCTTGTTCTGCATCGGCATCAACCAGAACTTCTTCAGCCTGCCCAAGAACGAAATCGGCCCGGTGTGGGTCGCCTTCTCCAGCATGCTTTCGGCCATGGCCGCAATGCCCGGTGTCGATGTCATCGGCAACATGGACGACGACTCCCACATGGTCGGTCCCTCTGCCGGATGGCCTTGGACCTGCTACGTGATGGCCGATGTCGACACACAGGAAACGGTCAAGGCCGTGTGCAACCTGTTCCGCACCACGATGGTCGACGACGACCACGCGCTGTGGACCTATGCGCACATTGAGGCCCGCATGGGCCGTGCCCTGACCATCCGCAGCGATGTCGAGATAGCCAAGTAGCCGTGGCAGGAATCAGTGCCACCACGAACGTCGCCGGGTTTGAAACACGACTTCAACTGCTGGAGGCCGGTGAATCGATCCGCTGGATCATCGCCCGCTACATGGAACTGTGCGACGTTCCGCAGCCGGAATTCGACCTAGCCGAACTCGGCGCGCTGTTCACCGAGGACGCGACTTGGCAGGGCATCGGGCCTGAATACGGCGAGAAGTTCGGCAGCTACAACGGCAGGGACGCCATCGTCCGCATGTTGGGCAGCCACCTGTTGCCCGGCGGCCCGTTCACCGCAAACGCCCATGTGCTGGGCGAGGGACGCATCAACATCTCGTTCCCCACGGCATCGGGCAGCTGGATCATGCAACAGGTCTCCGCGTACACGGACGGCCGCCAGGAAGTGGTTGCCGCCCGCATCACGGTGGACTTCGAACTAGACGGGGCCATGGCCCGGATCAAGACCTTCCGCACGCAGCGCCTCGTGGCGCTCTCCCCGGCGAACCTCGCCACCCCACACTAGCCACCATCCCCAAGGAGTCACTGATGAGCACCCCCATCATGGAGAACCAAGACGGCTTCTCCGCACTTGCCTCGACCGACAGGGTCGCCGGGCAGCTTTACACCGATCCGGATATCTTCGAAGCCGAGCTGGAGAAGATCTTCTACAAGAACTGGGTCTGGGTGGCCCACGAAAGCGAGATCCCGGACAAGGGCAGCTTCAAGAAAGCCATGATCGGTCGCCAGCCGGTGATCGTCACCCGCGACCGCAAGGGGTCGTTCAATGTCCTGCTCAACCGCTGCCGCCACCGCGGCGCCTCGGTCTGCGAGCCGGACAAGGGCAAGGCCAACGGCTTCACCTGCCCGTACCACTCTTGGTCCTACTCGCTCGACGGCCAGCTGCGCGGTATCCCGTACCCCGAGGGCTACGAGGGCGTCATCGAGAAGAAGGACATGCCGCTGCAGAAACTGCGCGTCGAAAGCTACGCCGGGATGATCTTCGCCTCCTTCAACGCGGACATCGAACCGCTCGAGGACTTCCTGGGCGACGCAAAGCTCTGGATGGACCGCTTCATGATGCAGGGTGCCGGCTACGGGATCAAGGTCCAGGGCGAGCACAAGTTCCGCTTCGACGGCAACTGGAAGATCCAGCTGGAAAACACCACCGACGGCTACCACTTCCCGATCGTGCACCGTTCGTGGATGGCCTCCGTTGACGCCGAAACGGCCGACATGCTCTCCTTCATGACCGACGAGAACGCGGTGACCCATGCGCTGGGCAATGGCCACAGCGTCGCCATCATGGTCCCGGAGCACGTCGATCTGGATGCCGATGACGGAACCGAGGAACTGCAGGAACGCTTCCGCCACATCATCGACGAGCTCTCCGAGACGATGCCGGCAGATCAGGTCCGCCGCGTCGTGCGCTCGATGCACGGCGCGGGGTTCAACCTGAACCTTTTCCCGAACGTTGCCATGTCAATGTCCTTCTTCCGCGTCCTGCGCCCGATCTCGGTCAACGAGACCGAGATCCAGCACCTGGCCCTGGGCCTGGACGGCGGACCGGAAAGCGTCAACCGCGAACGCCTGCGCATCCACGAGCACTTCCAGGGACCGTTCGGCTTCGGCACCCCGGATGACTCCGAGGCCTGGGACCGCGTGCAGCGCGGCGCCTACGCCAACCCCGAAATGCCCATCATGGTCAACCGCGGCCTGGGCCGCGAAAAGACGGTGGACGAAGGCTGGAAAACCTCGCACGTGACCGACGAATCGGGCATGCGCGAATCCTACTCACAGTGGAAGAAGATGATGAGCGATGACTAGCGAAAGCACGCTGACCGCCCCCCTTGAAAACGGCTTCGCATCCGACGCGCTGCTCGATCCGCTGGTCTCCAAGGCCATCGCGCTAATCTGGCACGAGGCGACACTGCTCGACGCCAAGGACTACGTGGCCTGGGAGGGCCTGTGGACCCCCGACGGCAAGTATGTGATCCCGATCGATCCGGACACCGATGACTTCGAGTCCGGCTTGAACATGGTCTACGACGATGCCCGGATGCGCCGGATGCGCGTGACCCGGCTAACCGAGGGCTATTCCATGTCGGCGGTCGCATCGGCTCGCACCGCACGCACCATCTCCCGCTTCACCGTCACGTCTAACGACGGTGAGTCGGTCACGCTGCGCTCGGCGCAGATCATCGTCGGATTCAAGCGCGAAAAGCACCTGCTGCTGGCAGCCGACTTGGAGCACCGGATCAGTTTCGCCGACGGCAAACCGCGCCTGGATTTGAAGGTCGTGCGCCTGGTCAACTCCGACGGGGCCGTCACCGCCTCCGGATTCCTGCTCTAGGGCCCCGGAATGACTACGACGACAGACAATCAGACGACCGCCGGGAAACGGGTCGACAACGGCCAGGTCGCCATCGTCACCGGCGCCACCCGCGGCCTGGGCGCCGTCATTGCGCGCACCCTGCACGCTGCCGGCTACTCGGTGCTCGCCACCGGCAGCCGAATCGAACCGGTCCAGGAACTGGCCGACGAGCTGGATCCAAGCGGCAAGACGTCAGCAGCCGCGGTCCTCGATGTCCGCCGCAAGGAGGACTTCGAGGCGGCCCTTCAGTCCGCGGTGCAGCGTTGGGGAGCTGCACACGTGCTGATCAACAACGCCGGCCGTTCCCAGGTCCAGCCGCTGATGGACATCAGCCCGGAGGACTTCTCCGAGATCGTTTCCACGAACCTCGACGGCGTTTTCCTGGGCTGCCAGGTCTTCGGCAAGCACTTCTCCGGAAACGGCTACGGCCGCATCGTGAACATCGGTTCGCTGGCCGGCCAGAACGGCGGCACGGCCACCGGCGCCCACTACGCCGCGGCCAAGGGCGGGGTGGGCACGCTCACCAAGGTGTTTGCCCGCGACCTGGCCTCCGGCGGCGTCACGGTGAACTCGGTTTCCCCGGGTCCGCTTGACCTTCCGGTGGTCTACGAGACGGTTGCCGCCGACAAGCTGGAGGCAGTCAAGGCGAACATTCCCGTGGGCCGGCTCGGCTCCGCGGAATTCATCGCCTCAACAGTCGCCCTGCTTGCCTCCCCCGAGGCGGCATCGGTCAACGGTGCCAGCTGGGACATCAATGGCGGGCTGTTCATGCGCTGATCGCCTCAGCGATCGGCGCATGGCGCCCCCACAGGTTAGAAGCCCCACCCAATTTAGAGGAGTACGGACATGAAGAAGGTCCGGGTCAAAGTGGCCGTGGTTTCGGACGAAACCAGCAGCATCAAGACATTTCGTTTGGAACGCGCCGACGGGTTGGACTTTGCCCCGGCCCCGGCGGGGGCGCACATCGACGTTGTCGGCCCCACGGAGGTCACTCGCCAGTACTCCCTCTGCAATGCACCTGACGAGGGCTCGTACCTGGTCGCGGTGAAGCTCGAACCTGCCTCGCGCGGCGGTTCCGCCGCGCTACACGGCGATGTCTCGGTGGGCACCGAACTTGAGGTCAGCGAGCCGCGCAACTTGCTCAAGGTTGCCACCGATGCCGACCGCCACATCCTCGTGGCGGCGGGCATCGGCATCACCCCGATGATCAGCATCGCCTACAACCTGCACCGCTCGAGCATCGACTTCGAGCTGCACTACTTCGCCCGCTCCCACGCGGAGGCAGCTTTCACGGAGCTGCTCGAGGAGCGCTGCGGCTTCACCGAATCGGTGCGCTTCCACTTCGGGGTTCCGCGCAACGAGCAGGGCACCATCATGACTGCGCTCGCCCGGGACGCCGATACCGGCGTACACGTCTACACCTGCGGCCCGGTGGGCTTCATGGACAACGTCCGCAAAGCGTTCGCCCCGGTTGTCGGCGAGGACCAGGTCCACATCGAGCATTTCGAAGCCGAGGAGATCGACACCTCCAACGACACTGCCTTCGAAGTGGAGCTGGACACCGGCGAGATCTTCGAGATCCCGGCCGATCGCTCAATCGTGGACGTGCTCCAGGAAAACGGCATCGAGGTCGATACCTCCTGCAAGGAGGGAATCTGCGGCACCTGCGTCATGGGCGTCCTCGATGGCGTGCCCGAGCACCGCGACAACTGTCTCTCCACTTCAGAGAAGGCGGCAAACGACCAGATGGCCACCTGCGTTTCCCGGACCTGCGGCAAGCGCCTGCTATTGGAGCTCTTCTAGATCTGCCCTTAATTCATCCATTTCGAAAGGCACCTACATGAAGAAGCACGTCAGCTACCTCAAAATCGTGGCGGCAACAGTCGCTGCCCTCTCACTTGCTGTAACCACTGGTTGCTCACGCCCGGCCGAGGGAAACACCAAGGTCGACGCCAACGGACCGGTCAAGATCGCCGTGGGCATCGACACCACGTATGCCCCCTACTTCGTTGCCGAGGATGAGGGACTGTTCAAGAAAGCCGGTGTCGAAGTGGAGTTGATCCAGTTCGGCCGCGGCGGCGAAGCCGTCGACGCACTCGCTGCCGGACAGGTCCACCTAGCAGGCAGCTCGGACGCCACCACCATCACCCAGTTCCAGCAGAGCCCGGAACTGATTGCGCTGTTCGCCACCCAAACCTCGGGCGAATACGTCAAGGTAGTCCTGCGCAACGGCGTCAAGCCCGAGAACGTCAAGAAAATGGTGGTCGTGCCCGGTCTGAGCGAGATCGCCACGGCCAAGTACCTCGAGGCCAAGGGCATCGATGCCGGATCGGTCGAGTTCATCACCGCTACGCCGAATGACGCCTCCGCCCTGCTGAAGCGCGGCGACGCCGACGGCTTCGTCATGTGGGAGCCGTGGCCAAGCAACGCCGTCGCCGAAGGTGCTGGCACTGTGGCAGAAACCACCGGCGACTATGACTGGTTCTACAACCACTGGGTGATCGGCCGTTCCGACTTAGTCAACGCCCGTGACGAGGCAGCGCAGAAAGTCGCCTCGGCCCTGGCCGAGGCTGCAAGAATCGTGGAAGCCGAACCGGAGCGCGCAGTGACGGCCACCCTGGCGCACACGAAGGTCCCCAAGGAGCAGATCCTTCAGGCCATCGACCAGATCGACTACGAGATCCGTTCTTTTACCGGCAAGGACCTCGAGACCGGAAATACCATGGCCGACTACTTTGTCGGCACGGGCGTGCTGAAGGAGATGCCGGAGCTGGACAAGCGCATTCTTGTGGACTGGATCAACAAGAAATGAGGTTCCTGCCATGACAACGACTGCCACAGCCCCGAGGGACGGTTCCCGCGGTGAAACCTCGGGAACCAGCGTCCAGTTGGATTCGGTGTCGATCGGCTTCGGTTCGACCGAAATCGTGGAGGGCATCAGCCTCGACATCAGGCCCGGAGAATTCGTTTGCCTTCTGGGACCCAGTGGATGCGGCAAGTCCACGCTTCTGTCATCGATTGCCGGATTCACGGCAGTCACCGGGGGAACCATCACCTGCGCCGGAGAGCCGGTGCTTGGGGCCAACCCGCATGCGGGAATGGTCTTCCAGCAATCGGACGCGCTGTTCGACTGGATGAGCGTGGCGGCCAATGTTTCCTACGGCCCGAAGATGCACGGCGCTTCTAAGGCCGAACAGTCAAGGATTTCCGACCGTTTCCTCTCCATGGTGGGATTGCGAAAGGCTGGGGCAAAGTTCCCGAACCAGCTCTCCGGTGGTATGCGTCAACGCGTACAGATCGCGCGGGTGCTGGCCAACGAGCAGCCGCTCGTGCTCATGGACGAACCGTTTGGTGCCCTCGATGCTCAAACCCGGGCCGTGATGCAGGCGGAGCTGACCCAGATCTGGGAAGAAACCGGCTGCACCGTGGTGTTCGTGACCCACGATATCGACGAGGCGGTGGCGCTGGCCGACCGCGTCGTGGTCATGTCCTCCGGGCCGAAGGCAGGACTCAAGAGTGTCTACGACCTGAATCTACCCCGCCCCCGCGAGCGCACCTCCGCTGAGGTCGTTTCCGTCTACGAACAACTGCGCGCTGATATCCGCGAGGAAGTCGCCGCGTCATTGCGTGCCCAAGGATTGGATGACGAAGGATGAGCGCCCTGGAAACAGCACCTCGCGTGCAGCCTGTCGTTGAACCGCCACGGAACAAAAAAGCCTGGCAAGGAGCGCGTCAGCTTCTATGGTGGGCCGCATCGGCTGCCATCGGTCTCGCGCTGTGGAGCGTCGTGGCCTGGTGGTACGGCCCCACGGCCGTGGCTTCGCCGATGGAAGTTGCCGCTGCCGCCGTCGAGCTGACCGTCGACGGAACACTTTGGGTGAGCATCTGGGCCTCTACGCAGCGGATCCTGATTGGCTGGCTGCTCGGCGTCGCGGTGGGCGCACCCATCGGCATCCTCATGGGTCGCCTGAACGTCGTTCGGCAGCTGTTGGACCCGTATATCGAGTTCTTCAGGTTTATCCCGCCCATCGCCTTCGTGACGCTGGCCGTGATCTGGTTCGGCATCGGTGAGACGTCAAAGGTTGTGCTGATCTTCTACACCTCGGTATTCATCGTCACGGTGAGCACCATCGCGGCGGTGCTGGCCATCCCGGAGAACAGGATCAACGCGGCATCGAATCTGGGGGCCAGCCAGCGCCAGATCATGACCTCCGTAGTGTTGCCCTCGGCTATTCCGGGCATCGTCACCGGTGCCCGGCTGGCGATGGGAAACAGCTTCCTCACCATAGTCTCCGCCGAGATCGTTGCCGCCCAGCACGGCCTGGGCGCGTTGATCTGGCAAGCAAGAAACTACGGACGCATCGACTGGACCTTCGTTGGAATCATCACCCTAGGGTTGTTGGGCTTCACCATAGACAGGATCCTGCGCATTGCCTCGGGCAGGTACCTTGCCCGTTACGGGGTGAAGAGCTAGCCGGCTGTGACGCGAGAATGGCCCGGTTTCCTTGGGAACCGGGCCATTCTCGCGTCAAAATCGAAGGAAAGCGGTGGTCATGCCTCCTCCGGGCGGGCCCGTCCGTGGGCCGAGTCCCCTACAGGTCTACGGCGAGGTCGATCCGCTGGCTCAGCACGTCCCTGACCAGCGTTGATATGCTCTCCGCATTTGTCTTTGACTTGATCCGTGCCCGGTGCACGTCGATCGTCTTCACGCTAGTGCCCAGTTTCCGGGCGATGTTCTGGCTGGGCAGTCCGTCGATGACCAGCAGCAGGATCTCGCGTTCGCGCGGAGTCAGGGTGCGCAGCCGTTCCAGTACCTGTTTCCGCTCGGCGGATTCGGCAAAGCGCACCTCGGCCAGTTCGAGTGTCTCCTGCACGGCGTCGAGCATCTGTTGGGGATCGTAGGGCTTCTCGAAGAAATTAACTGCGCCCTGCTGCAGTGCACGCACCGACATGCGGACGTCGCCGTGGGCCGACACGAAGATGATCGGGATCGGTGCCCCAATTTGGTTCAAGGTCTCCTGAAGGGCGAACCCTCCGGTCCGGGGCATCCGAACATCCAAAACCAGGCAGGAGGCTCGCTCCCTGTCGTACCCATCAAGGAAAGACGCCACGTCGTTGTAGCTCTGCGAAGCAATATCGACAGAGTCCAGAAGCCAAGCCAGCGAGGTGCATAACTCGTCGTCGTCATCGACGATGTACACGATCGGTTCAGTGGTCATCGTTGTGTTAGTCATGGTCTCCAATTTCGACTGCTACGACATGGAACCATAGCCATTCCCTGAAGGACCTGCAACGGCCGGACACTAAGGGAACTACCTATCCGCATTGGGCCAGTTGCCCCGAACCCTAGGGCTACTGGGGATATCCCGGAAGTGATTCAGTTCATAGATTACTAACCAAGCCCGCGGAAGTCTGAATAAGACGCCTCCGGGTAGTCCCCAGCCACCCACTTGCAGCGGGCGGCACCATCCGATCAGGAGAGCACCATGACCCAGCTAACCCAAATCCAAACGGACTTTCGGACTGCGATGGCCCACCTTCCGGCCGCGGTCAGTATCATCACCACGGATGGGCCGCACGGGCGGCTGGGCATCACTGTCAGCGCCGTCTGCTCCGTCACCGATTCGCCGCCCACCATCCTGGTGTGCGTGAACAAGAACAGTGCCGCCCACGACATATTCAAGAACAACGGCAAGGTCGGCATCAACATCCTTGCAGGTGAGCAAGAGGAACTGGCGCGCCATTTCTCCGGTGCGACCCAAGTTCCGATGGACCAGCGCTTTGCCTGGGACATCTGGGAGAAAGACACCGACGTCCCGGTTCTCGCCGACGCCCACGTCAAGTGCATCGGAACCATCGAAGCCATTACCGAGCAAGGCTCGCATTCGGTCCTTTTCATCCGGCTTGACCGGGTCGAGGTCAACAACGACAACAGCGGACTCGTGTACTTCAACCGCGCCTTCCACCCCATCGGCCAGCCGGTCGCCGTCTAGCCCACTGCCAACCACAGCGGGCCGCCAATACGCGATTCGTCGATGACCAAGGATTCCACATCATGACAGCAGTTGAAGCCGCCGCTCCCGTATCGCTTGCAGCCTCTATCCAGCGCCTGGCCACCGGAGTGGCCACACCGCTGGATCTGGTCGGCGAATCGCTGGCACGGATCGAGGCGCTGGATCCGGAGCTCCGGGCCTGGGTAAGCGTCGATGCCGACTCTGCCATCGCCGCGGCCCACGGCTTGACCGACATCCCGGAGGGATCGCGGGGGGCACTATGGGGCACCCCGGCGGGGGTGAAAGACATCATCGACGTGGCAGGGATGCGCACTGGCTGCGGTTCGGCGATCTTCGACCAGGCACCACCGGCAAGCGCCGATGCCGGCTGCGTCGCCGCCCTGCGGGGTGCCGGGGGCATCGTGCTGGGCAAGACGGTCACCACCGAGTTCGGATACTTCGCACCCGGGCCCACCATCAACCCTCACCGGCCGACCCGTGGAACCGCACCACACACTCCGGGCGGATCATCCAGCGGATCGGCCGTCGCGGTGGCCAGTGGCATGGTCCCGTTCGCTTTCGGCACGCAGACAGCTGGCTCCCTCACCCGTCCCGCTTCCTACTGCGGGGTGGCCGGCCTGGTCGCCCCGATCCACGCGATCCCAACGGACGGCGTCACCGGGCTGAGCCACAGCCTGGACTCGATCGGCTTTCTGGCCGCCACTGCCGCGGACCTGCGGATTGCCTACACCGCGATCTCCGGCACTCCGGCACCCGCCCAGGGGGCAAGGCGCCCACCCAGGTTGCTGGTTTGGGACGGTACCGACATCGCCCCTGTCTCCGGTGACATGCTTTCGAGCTTGCACTTGGCCATATCCGCCGCCAGAACGCGGGGCGCATTGGTCGAGTCGCTGGGCTCGGCCGCAGCCGTGCGGGACCTGGTCCCGCTGCATATGAGCGTGATGGCATACGAGGCCGCTTGCACGCACAAATGGTTGCTGTCGCGGAAGAATGAGGTCAGTGGTCCGCTGGCCGATCTCCTGTCCAGTGGCGACCTTCTGGCCGACGCCGATTTCCACCGGGCCATGGCAGGACTCGCTGCAGCCCGCAAGGACATCCTTAATCGGCTCCAGCACTTCGACGCCATCATCGCCCCCGCGGCACCCGGATCGGCACCCGCAGGATTGGCCAAGACTGGCGACCCGATCCTCAGCCGCCCGTGGCAGGCCCTCGGTCTACCGGCGGTCACCATGGCCGGGCTGCGCGATGCAGCGGGCATGCCGCTGGGCATCCAGGTCATCGGCAACCCGGGGCATCCCGGTGGCCTGCTGGACATCGCAGAGTGGCTTGAGCCTTCCCTGGCCCAGCACTAAGCCTTGATCCACCGATGAGATTTGGGACCTGCCCGGCGTTTTAACCACGAAATGCCCGTCATATCAGGGAAAATTGAACTTGCGACAGTAACAACATTCCTGAAATGAAGGGCAT